>NZ_JBEYYT010000348.1:0-10401 GCF_040645715.1 Spirillospora sp. NPDC046719
CGCTCGCTGCACTCGCTCCGCGTGCACGCCCGTGAGGTGGCTGAGCTTCAACCCGCCGGGGCTGGGGTTCAGACCCGCCGGGGTTGGGGGTGGGGCTGGGCGGGTTTGGGTCAGGTGGGTGGGGTGGGGTCGTCGGGGTGGGCGTCGCTGTTGGGGTACTCGACGAGGGCCAGGACGCGGCTGGCCATGAAGCGGGCCGTGCGGACCGGGGTGCCGGTGCGGGTGACCTCGCTGACCTCCACCACGCCGCGCCGCGTCGCGACCTCCACGCGCCGCCCCGCCCGGGCGGCGACCACCTCGTACGTCCGCGTCCCCTCGCCGCCGGCGTCGATCACGATCTCGACCCTGTCGCCCTTCATCGGCGCGAACCTCCGATCGTCGAACGTATATTCGACTTATACCCCGAAACGGGTCTCGCGAACCGCCGCGAAGAGGGTGAAACGCGCTGGTCAGCCCGTGGGACGGACCTGGACGATCCCGTCGGTCACCCGGGTCTCGAACGAGGGCTGGCGGGCGGTCGCGGGGCCGTGCACGACCGAGCCGTCCCGGACCCGGAAGGTGCTGCCGTGCCAGGGGCAGACGATGCAGGTCTCGGCGTTGTCGTCGGTGGTGACGCGGCCCTGGTGCAGCGGCCCGGCGAGGTGGCTGCACCGGTCGGCGAGGACGTTGATCTCGTCGCCCTCGCGCAGCACGAACAGGCTGATGTAGCCGAGGCGGCGGTGCACCGGCCAGCCGTCCGGCAGCTCCTCGGCGGCGCACAGGTCGTGCCAGCCGGTCGCGACGAGGTGGGACGTCTGGTCGGCGTGGCTGGCGCCCGCGGCCTGCCGGAACGCCAGGTGCCCGCCGAGGTAGGTGCCGCCGAACAGCACGGTGAGGCCCGCGAAGCCGAACGCCTTCCCGGCGCCGTCCCGTCCCTGGTAGCGGGCGGCGAGGGACGCCGCGTAGAGCATGCTCGCGGTGGCCGTCGCGGACGCGTGCACGAGGCCGACGCGCTGCTGCTCGCGGTGCAGCGCGGACCAGTCGGCGATGCCCGTGAGCACGGTCGGGACGGCCCCGACGAGCCCGGCGGCGACGAGCGTCTGGGAGGCGCGCGCCGTCCCCGGCATGAGGTCGAGGATCGCCGACGACATCCAGCAGCCGATCGGCACGTCGGTGAGGGGTGTGTGCGCGGGATGCCCGAAGGGGACGCCGTGCAGGGTGTCCTTCAGCGGGCCGGGGCGGAGCGTCTTGCGCACGGCGGTGGACAGCACCCGGATGGTGCGGTCGAGGCCGCTCGCGCGCTCGATGGTCTCCGTCGCGTCCGCCAGCCGCTGCGACGCCTGTGTCCCCGCGCCGCGCCGGAAGATGTTGCTCGACCGCCGGTTCATGTCCCTCCCTCGGGTGCGTGCGGGCGGCCCGCCCGAGGCGGCGCCCGGACCCATCGGTTCCGTCCGGCCCACTGGTTAGAGACGGCCGTAATGGGACGCTCGATTGCGAGGTTAGTCGATCCCCCGTGTGACGTTCGAGGCGGCCCGAGCCGCCCGCGGCGAGGGATACCTACCTGGACGCGCCGGGGCTAAACACGGCCCGCCAACGGGCGCGCACGCGGAGCGAGATCGGCGAACGGGCCGTTTCGCGCGGCGCGCCGGCGGAGCGGGAAACGGCCCGTCGACCGTGACGGGGGTTTCAGGGGAGCGCTCACCCTGGGAAGACCAGGTCAGGGACGTACCGGTGTCAGGGTGACGGGGACGCCGTTGAACACGGCGTTGCCGGACAGCGGGTCGATCTCCTGCTCGTCGGTGACGGCGTTCACGTTCACCCCGGCGTGCTCGCGGGCGACGGCGGTGCGGGTGCCGGGACGGTCGTGCCCCCAGCCGTGCGGGAGGCTCACGACGCCCGCCATGACGGCGTCGGTGGGCTCGGCGACGGCGTCCACGGACCCGGCCCGGGAGGCGACCCGGACGGTGTCTCCCGCGCCGACGCCGAGCCGGGCCGCGTCGGCGGTGTTGAGCTGGAGCGTGCAGGTGTTGGAGCCGCGCACCAGTTCCGGGACGTTGTGCAGCCAGCTGTTGTTGGACCGCAGGTGCCGCCGCCCGATGAGCACGAAGCCCCCGTCCGACGGGCTGTGCGAGCGCAGCGCGGTGTGCAGGCGGTCGACGTCGGCGGCGCAGGTGGACGGGCACAGCTCGACGCGCCCGGACGTCGTGCACAGCACCTCGTCGATGCGGGGCTTGAGGGCGCCGAGGTCGAGGCCGTGCGGGTGCTCGGTGCGCAGCCGGGTGAGGGTCAGGCCGGACGGGTCGGCGCCGAAGCCGTCGCCGTAGGGGCCGAGCCGCAGCATCATGTCGAGCCGCTGCTCGGTGAGGGTGCCGCTTTCGGCCAGCATCTTGCGCAGCTCGTCCGCCTCGCGGCCGTGTACCGGCGAGCCGGGGAGCGTGGTCGCCTTCCGCAGCGTCGTCGAGATGATCATCTCGTCGAGCGCGGCGGGGTCGCCGTCGGCGCCGGACGCGGCGAGCGCGAGGCGGGCGAGCAGGTCGGACTCGCTCGGCCGCCCGTCCGGCAGCGGCACGACCGGCGGCGAGTAGCGGGCGTAGTCGCGGACGGCGAGGCCCGTCAGCGCGATGTCGTAGTGCGGCGTCTGCGCCGGGCGCGGCGGCGGCAGGATCACGTGCGCGTGCCGGGTCGTCTCGTTCAGGTACGGGTCGACGCTCACCATGAAGTCGAGGCCGGCGAGCGCGCGGTCGAGGCGGGCGGCGTTCGGCGCGGACAGCGCGGGGTTCCCGCCGATGGTGACCAGCGCCCGGATCCGGCCCTCGCCGGGCGTCTCGATCTCGTCGGCCAGGGTCGCGACGGGGAACTCGCCGTTGACTTCGGGCAGGTCCCGGACGCGGCTGCGCCACCGCCCGGTGGTGAACGGCTTCTTGCGCCGGTACACGGGCGCGTGCGCGGGGCGCGGGAACATCGCGCCGCCGGGCCGGTCCAGGTTGCCGGTCAGCACGTTCAGGACGTCCACGAGCCAGCTGTTGAGCGTCCCGAACGCCTGCGTGCACGTGCCGATGCGCCCGTAGACGGCGGCGCGGTCGGCGGCGGCCAGCTCGCGCGCGGTCCGGCGGATGGTCTCGGCGGGGACGCCGGTGACGGGCGCGACGCGCTCGGGCGCGAAGTCGACGGCCAGGGCCCGCATGTCCGCCAGCCCGTTGACCATGCCGTCGAGGCGCACCGTGACGAGGTCCTCGGCGAACAGCGTGTGGACGAGCCCCATCAGCAGGAACGCGTCCGTCCCCGGGCGGATGAACAGGTGCTCGTCGGCGAGCGCCGCCGTCCGCGTGCGGCGCGGGTCGACGACGACGACCTTTCCGCCGCGCGCGCGGATGGCCTTCAGCCGGCCGGGGAAGTCGGGTGCCGACGCGAGGCTCCCGTTGGACTCCAGCGGGTTCGCGCCCAGCATCAGCAGGTGCCCGGTCCGGTCGAGGTCCGGCACCGGGATGGCGAGCGGGTCGCCGAACATGTGCCCGCAGCTCACGTGCTTCGGCATCTGGTCGGCGGTGCTCGCCGTGTACAGGTTGCGGGTACCGAGCGCCTTCACGATCGCCGACGCGTACAGCGGCCCCGCCACCGAGTGCGCCGTCGGGTTGCCGATGTAGACGGCCACCGCGTCCCGCCCGTACCGCTCGACGACCCGCGCCAGCTCCCGCCGCACCGTCGCGAACGCCTCGTCCCAGCCGGCCGTCCGGTGGGCGTCGCCGTCGCGGACGAGCGCCTCCTGGAGCCGGTCGGGGTCGCCGTCGAGGACCCCGAGCGTCGCGCCCTTCGGGCACAGGAACCCTTTGCTGAACGGGTCGTCCCTGTCGCCGCGCACGCGCGTCACCGCGCCGCCGTCGTCGAGGGTCAGCTCCAGCCCGCAAAGGGCCTCGCAGAGGGGACAAGTGCGGAAGGCCGTGCGGTCACCCATGTGTCGACGCTCCTCCTGTGGGGCCGAACTCCATTCTGTCGCGTAATTCCAGGGGGCGCCATTTCCACGTTCCGGAGTTACTTTGTTGTTGAGGACTTCCGGCAGCCACAAGGAGCTGCTATGGACGCGTGGGTCGTCTGGTTGCTGATCGCGGCGCTCCTCGGGATCGCCGAACTGCTCACGCTCACGCTCGCGCTCGGCCTGCTCGCCGTCGCCGCGCTCGCCGCCGGCCTCACCGGCGCGGCCGGCCTGCCCCTCGCCGGCCAGGTCGCCGTCTTCGCCGCCGGTGCCGCCGCGGGCCTCGCCGTCGTCCGGCCGGTCGCGCGCCGCCACATCCGGCAGCCGCCGCCGCTGCGCACCGGCGCCGCCGCCCACGTCGGGCGCGAGGCCCTCACGCTCACCGAGGTGTCCCGCGCCGGCGGGCGCGCCCGGATCGGCGGCGAGGAGTGGTCGGCCCGCCCCTACGACCCCGACCTCGTCATCCCGGCCGGCGCCGCCGCCGACGTCCTCGCCATCGAAGGCGCCACCGCCCTGCTGTACCCGGTCCCCGGCGGGCCGGGCGAGGAGACACCATGACCGAGATCGCCATCGCCCTGCTCATCGTCGTCGTCGCCGGGCTGGCCGTGGTCGCCACCGCGGTGATGCGGTCGGTCTGGATCGTCCCGCAGGCGCGCGCCCGCAACGTCGAGCGCCTCGGCCGCTACCACCGCACCCTCGAACCCGGCATCAGCTTCGTCCTGCCGTTCGTCGACCGCGTCAAGTCGCTCATCGACCTGCGCGAGCAGGTCGTCTCGTTCAAGGCGCAGCCCGTCATCACCGAGGACAACGTTGTCGTCCACATCGACACCGTGCTGTTCTTCCAGGTCACCGACCCGCGCGCGGCCGACTACGAGATCGTCAACTACATCAAGGCGATCGAGCAGCTCACCGCGACGACGCTCCGGAACGTCATCGGCACCCTCGACCTGGAGGCCACCCTCACCTCCCGCGACCGCATCAACACCGCGCTGCGCGGCGTGCTGGACGACGCGTCCGGCAAGTGGGGCATCCGCGTCACCCGCGTGGAGATCAAGGCGATCGAGCCGCCCGCGTCCATCAAGGACGCCATGGAGAAGCAGATGCGCGCCGAGCGCGAGAAGCGCGCGGCGATCCTCACCGCCGAGGGCGCCCGCGCCTCCAAGATCCTCACGGCGGAGGGCGACAAGCAGTCGACGATCCTGCGCGCCGAGGGCGCGAAGCAGGCCGCCGTCCTGGAGGCCGAGGGGCAGGCGAAGGCGATCGAGCGCGTCTTCTCCACCATCCACGCGGCCGACCCCGACCCGAAGCTGCTCGCCTACCAGTACCTCCAGACCCTTCCGAAGCTCGCCGAAGGCCAGGGCAGCACCTTCTGGGTGATCCCGAGCGAGGTGACGAGCGCCCTCCAGGCCGTGACCCAGGCGTTCAGCGGCCCCACTCGCGAACCGGACCCGGAGCCGTCCGGATCCGACGAGCCCGAAGCGCCCCGGGAGATCTCTTCCAGCGACCCGATCCCGCCCTACCAGCTCACCCAGGGCAAGCCCAACGGCCAGGAGACCCCCGCCGACCCCGCCTCCTGACCTTCGCCGCGGCCTGCGGGCGGAGTGCGAGTGCGTGGGGTCGCCGGTGTTGAGGAAATGGGCGGATTCGCCCTGAGGGCCGGATGTGGTCGGGGGTGGGGTGGGGGGATTGTCCTGGTCGTGCCATGCTTGGCCGATCAAGACGGGGAGGTCTCCCATGCGCGTTTTCGCCGTGGCAGCCGTGGGCGTGCTGGTCGCCGCCGCCGTGTCCGCGTGCGGCGGGTCCGACGGGCCGGAGGCCGCGGGGGCGACGCCGCCGGCGGCCACGGCCCCGGCGAAGCCGAAGGGGGGAACGGCGCCGTCGAAGGCGGCGCCGCAGCCGATCGTCCTCGCGTTCGGCGGGGACACCCACTTCGAGGGGCAGCTGCGGTCCCGGCTGGCGAACCCGGCGACCGCGCTCGGGCCCGTCGCGTCCACGCTGCGGGCCGCCGACCTCGCCATGGTGAACCTGGAGACGGCGATCACGACGGGCGGCACCCCGGCGCCCGGCAAGGAGTTCACGTTCCGGGCGCCGCCGACGGCGCTGACCGCGCTGCGCCGCGCCGGCGTCGACGTCGCGTCCATGGCGAACAACCACGGCATGGACTACATGGAGGAGGGCCTGCGCGACTCCCTCGCCGCGATCAGGCGCAGCGGCTTCCCGATCGTCGGGATCGGCCGTAACGCGGACCAGGCGTACCGGGCGTACCGGACGACCGTGAAGGGCAACCGGATCGCGATCGTCGGCGCGACGCAGGTACTGGACGACAACCTGGTCTCGGCGTGGACGGCGACCGGCGGCAAGGGCGGCCTCGCGTCGGCGAAGGACGTGCCGCGGATGGTGCAGGCGGTGAAGGACGCGCGGAAGGGCTCCGACCTCGTCATCGTGCATCTGCACTGGGGGCAGGAGCTGAAGGCGTGCCCGCTGCCGCGGCAGCAGGAGCTCGCCAAGGCGCTCGTCGACGCGGGCGCGGACATCGTCGTCGGCGGGCACGCCCACATCCCGCTCGGCGGCGGGTACCTGCAGGGCCGGTACGTCCATTACGGCATGGGCAATTTCGTGTTCTCGTCGGCGCAAGGGCAGACGGCGAAGTCCGGGGTGCTGCTGCTGCGGGTGGAGGGCCGGAAGGTCACGAAGGCGAAGTGGAAGCCGGCGCAGATCACCGGCGGGCTGCCCATCCCGATGAAGGGCGCGACGGCGGCCGCCGAGGTGAAGCGGTGGAACGGCCTGCGCGCCTGCACGGGACTCACCGCGCGCCCCTAGCCGCGACCGCGGTCGCGTCCCTGGTCGCGTCCCGAGTGGACTCTCCCACTGTGGGAGACGTCAGGCTGAGGACGTGAGCAACGATCTCCTGCCCATCGGGCGGTTCGCGCGGCTGTGCCGGTTGAGCGTCAAGCAGCTGCGCCACTACGACGACCTGGGCCTTCTCGCCCCGGCATGGGTCGACCCCTCGTCGGGCTACCGGTACTACCGGCCCGAACAGGCGCGGGACGCGCTGATGGTCGGGATGCTGCGGGAGCTCGACGTCCCGCTGCCCGCGGTGGCGCGCGTCCTCGCGGGCCAGGGCGCGGCGGCGCTGAAGGACGCGCGGGACCGGCTGGAGGCGGACGTGGCGCGGCGGCGCCGCGCGCTCCGGCTCCTGGACCGGGTGCTGGCCGAGGGGCTGCCCGAGACGGAGGTGTCGGTCGCCGAGGAGCCGGCCCGCAGGGTGCGGATCGCGCGCGAGGCGGCGACCCCGACGACGATCGCGGCCGCCACCGGGGCCTGCGTGGCCCGGCTCCTGCCGGAGGCCGAGGGGCCGCCGAGCCTCGCCGGGCTGTTCCCGCTGGACATGGCCGACGAGTTCGAGGTGCGGGTGGCGCTGGAGTCGGCGTCCGGCGAGGACGTCCTGCCCGGCGGGGCGTTCGCACAGGCCCTGCACACCGGCCCGTACGAGGAGATCGCGCTCACCGTCCACGGCGTGCTGGCCTGGTTCGGCGACCACGGGCACGCGCCCGCGGGGCCGGTCCGCGAGGTCTACCTGAACGACCCGGGGAGCACGCCGCCCGAGCACCTGGAGACCCGGGTGCTGATCCGACTGGAGGATGTCCGATGAGCTGGTACGAGGCGGCGGAGAAGCCGGAGATCGCGGAGTTCGGCCCGGTGTCGGGGCTGGCCGTCACCGGACGCGGCGAGCCGGGCGGCGCGGCGTACGGGGCGAGCGTCGGCGCGCTGTACGCGGTGATGGGCGCGCTCGGCGTGCCGATGGTCCCGCTGGAGGGACGCTGGTGGGTGGAGGACGAGCGCTCCCCGTTCGAGGTGCCGCGCGAGGAGTGGTGGTGGCACCTGTTCCTGCGGCTCCCCGACGAGGAGGGCGCGGTCGAGGCCGGCGCGATCGAGGCGGCCGTCACGGAGGTCAGGCAGGGGGTGCCGGCGGCGGCGCGCGTCCAGCGCGTCACGTTCACCGACGGGCGCTGCGTGCAGATGCTGCACCGCGGCCCGTACGCGGACGAGCCCGCGAGCCTCGCCGAGATGGACGCGCTGATGAAGGCGGAGGGCCTGGAGGTGAACGGCCTGCACCACGAGATCTACCTGTCCGACCCGAACGAGCCGGACCAGTCGAAGGCGCGGACGATCCTCCGCCAGCCGGTCCGCTGAGAGGCCCTGGACAGCGCACCTCATCGGCGTAGGTTCTCGGGCAAACCCCCGGAGAACGGTAGGGAGCGCCGATGCGGGACCAGCGGGTGAGGTCGGGCGGGATCGAACTGGCCGTACGGGAGCGCGGGGAGGGCGGCCGGCCGACGGTCGTCCTCGTCCACGGCTACCCCGACACCGGCGCGATGTGGGACGACGTTGCCGAGCGCCTCGCCGGCCGGTTCCGCGTGGTCACCTACGACGTGCGCGGCGCGGGCGGCTCGTCCGCGCCGTCCGACCCGCTGGACTACGGCCTCGACGCGCTGATGGGCGACCTGGAGGCGGTGCTGGACGGCGTCGGCGCGGACGAGCCCGTCCACCTCGTCGGCCACGACTGGGGGTCGGTACAGGGCTGGGAGGCGGTCATCGGCGACCGGCTGCGCGGCCGGTTCGCCTCGTTCACCTCGATCTCGGGGCCGGACCGGCGGCATCTCGCGCGCTGGGTGCGGACCGCCGTCCGGTCCGGGCCGCGCGGGGTGCGGGAGGTGCTGGGGCAGGCGCGCCGCAGCGTCTACATGCCGGTGCTGATGGCGCCGCGCGCGGGCGAGCTGGCGGCGCGGCTGCTGCCCGCCGGGTTCGCGCGCGGGCTGCGGCTGCGGGAGGGCGCCGAGCCGCGTCCCGGGCATCCGGCCGCCACGCTGGCGCGGGACGCGCGCAACGGGCTCGGCCTGTACCGGGCGAACATGGGGCGCCGCCGCGGTGGGTCGCCGGACGGTGCCCGCCGCGCCTCCGAGGGCGACGGGCGCACCGACGTGCCCGCCCAGCTGATCGTCCCGATCAAGGACCGGTACGGGTCGCAGCCGCTGCTGCTGTCGCCGCGCGGCGTCGTCCCGAACCTGTACGTGCGCCGCGCACCGGCCGGGCACTGGGTGGCGCGCAGCCACCCGGACCTGGTCGCCCGCTGGATCACCGAGTTCGTGGAGCACGTCGAGGGCGGGCCCGAGACGCCCGGTCTCGCGCACGCGCGCGCCGCCGCCGAGCCCGGCAAGGAGTTCGGCGGGGACCTCGTCGTCGTCACGGGCGCGGGCAGCGGGATCGGCCGCGCGACGGCCCGCGCGTTCGCCGACGCGGGGGCGCGCGTCGTCGTCGCCGACATCGACGAGGGCGGCGCCAAGCGGACCGTGGACGAGATCGGCGCGGCGGGCGGCGAGGCCCACGTCTACGGCGTGGACGTGGCCGACCCGGAGGCGATGGAGCGGTTCGCCCGGTACGTGAAGGACATCTGGGGCGTCCCGGACGTCGTCGTCAACAACGCCGGCATCGCGCTCGCGGGTTCGCTGCTGGAGACGCCGGAGGAGGACTGGGCGCGCATCCGGTCCATCAACCTCGACGGCATGTACCGCGGCTCCCGGCTGTTCGGACGGCAGATGGTCGAGCGCGGCGAGGGCGGCCACATCGTCATCGTGTCGTCGCTGGCCGCGTTCACGCCGAGCCCGGAGCTGCCCGCCTACGGCGCGACGAAGGCGGCGGTCCTCCAGCTCGCCGAGTGCTTCCGGCTCGACATGGAGCGCTACGGCATCGGCGTGACGGCGATCTGCCCCGGCGCGGTCGACACCCCGATCACCCGCCGGACCCGGTTCGTCGGGATGGCCCCGGCGGTGGACGCCGAGCTGCGCGAGACGATGGGCCGCGCGATCGAGCGGCGCGGCTTCCCGCCGGAGAAGGTCGCGCGGGCGATCCTGCGGGCCGTCCGGCAGGACGCGGCGGTCGTGCCGGTCGCGGTCGAGGCGCACGCCGCCCGGACCCTCGCCCGCGTCTCGCCCGCCGCGAACCGGGCCCTCGCGCGCCTCGGCCGCCGCGCCGGCGACCGCCTCCTCGCCGGCGTCCAGGACCGCCACGCCTGACGTCCCCGGCTCAGCCGGGGAAGCGGCGCTTCTTGGCGGTGTCGATCCAGCACAGCAGGGCGAAGGCTGCGCCGATGGCGAGGAGCGACACGATCCACCAGGCCGGGGACGGCAGCCGCAGCGCGATGACGAGGAACCGCTTCGGGCCGTCCGGCTTCCAGCCGAACAGCTTGCTGATGAACGGCACGACGCCCGTGTACACGCCGAGCATGAACACGAAGGAGGACAGGCCGTCGTAGGACTTCGGGTCGTTCATACCGTGGAGCCTGCCGGGCGGGGGGGCGCGCGGGATACCGACCAAGGTCGATGCCGCGCGTCCGGACGGCCGCGGTCGCGCGGCCGTCCGGGCGGCCGGCGGTCGCGCAGGCGGCGGGGCCG
>NZ_JBEYYT010000349.1:0-10372 GCF_040645715.1 Spirillospora sp. NPDC046719
CGCGGGCCGTCGAGCGCACCGTGGCGCGCACCTCCCTGCCGTCCCGCAGCAGCGCGGCGACCAGGTGCGTGCCGAGGTAGCCCGACCCGCCGGTGACCAGGACCCGGCTCATCGCAGGAGCTCCAGGCGGTCGACCGACTCCACGAGGCGCCGCGTCACCTCGGCCTCTCCGGCGGCGTCACCGCGGTCGCGGGCGTCCCACAGCGCCGCCTTGTCGCGCAGGTAGCCGAGCCGCGCCCGCCGGGCGGCGATCTCCGCCTCGACGCGCTCGGCGTGCCGCAGCAGCAGGTCGCGCTGCTCCCCCGCCGCGGCCCGGCCGCGAGCCCGGTTGGCCTGGTAGGCGCGCATGTCGCCGATCCCCACACCGGCGGCGCGGAGGCAGGCCAGCGCCTCCAGCACGTCGAGGTCCTCGACGCCGTAGCGGCGGTGCCCGCTGCTCTCGTCCCGCCGGATCGGCCCGACGAGCCCGACGTCCTCGTAATAGCGCAGCGTCGGCTCGCTGAGCCCCGTGCGCCGGGAGACGTCCTGGATGGTGAAGGTGCCCATGTCCAGCATGACAACACACCTCAAGCGCTTGAGGTCAAAGCTGGCCGAAGGTCCAGCCGATCGCCTGCCGCTGGAGCTCCTCCATGACGACGGAGTTGCCGGACGACGCGGTGGCGGGCTGCTGCGGGACGGCGCTCGCGTACGACACCGTCGGGTCGGCGGGGTCGGCCGGGTGAGCGAGCGCGCCGCCGAACCTCAGATCTCCGGCGAACCACAGCACGCCGTAGCCGTCGGTCATGGCATGCCAGGTGGCGCGCTGGAGCCGGGTCTTCATCACCCCCGCCACGTTCTGGTCCGGGTCCAGAAGGAACACATGGACGAGCGTCGAGGGGTTCACATGGTCGCGGATGAGTTCCACGCGGCATGGCCAGACCTGCCACGGCTGCTCGGCCAGAACCCTTCTGAGGCGGTGCGCCTCCGGTCCCGTCAGCCCCTCGCCGCCCGGGCCGCGCACCCGCTCCTGGCTCCTCGCCGCCAGCCATACGACCAGCAAGGCCGCCTCCCCGGCGAGCACCCCGCCCACGAGGCCGGCGAAGGACAGTTCGTCCCCGAGCGCGATGATCATGCCCACGGCCATCGCCGCGCCGCACACCGAGAAGATGACGAAGAGCACTCGGTCCAGGCGTGCGGCCTTGTCGAGCTGGCCGAGGACGGACGGGGTGGCGGTCGCCGCCGGCTCGGGAGAGACCGCGTAGCCGAACCGCCTGGCGAGCATTCCTACCTCCGATGACCAGCGGCTCCGAGATGCTTCCGATCATCATCCACGCACCGTGCGCGACCCAACAAGCGGGGCGGGATGACAGGAACCGGTCACCGGGGAGGGAACCTTTCCGGCACCCGCTCGGGGCGGTCAGGATCGGGGCGGTCAGAAGAGGTCCCAGAAGTCGGTGCGGCCGCGCAGCTCGTCCGCGGTCTCTTCGAGGATCACGCTGCCGGAGCGCATCGCGTAGGCGCGGTCGGCGATCTTCAGGGCCTGCTTGACGTTCTGTTCGAGGAGCAGGACGCCGATCCCCTCGTCGTCGGCGAGGGTGCGCAGGCGGCCGAAGATGGTCTCGACGACCGAGGGCGCGAGGCCGAGGGACGGTTCGTCCAGCAGCAGCAGGCGGGGCCGGGCCATCAGCGCCATGCCCAGGCTGACCATCCGCTGCTGCCCGCCCGACATCGAGCCGGCCGGTTGCCTCCAGCGCTCGTCGAGGATCGGGAAGAGCTCCTTCACCGTCGCGAGGCGCTGCGCGGTGCTGGAGCCGGACGGCGCGTTGGCGGCGCCCAGCAGGAGGTTGTCGTGCACCGACAGGTCGGGGAACACGAACCGCTCGGACGGGATCATGGCGACGCCCGCCGCGACGGCCTTGCGGACGGGCCGGCGGGTGGTGTCGCGCCCGGCGATCCGGACGGTCCCGGCGCGCGGGCGGACGGCCCCGAGCACCGCCCGGATCGTGGTCGTCTTGCCCGCGCCGTTGTGGCCCATCAGGGTCACGATCTCGCCCGCCTCGACGCGGAGGCCGACGCCGTGGAGCACCTCCTTGCGGCCGTAGCCGGCGACCAGGCCGCTCACGTCGAGCAGCGGCGCGCTGTTCTGGGACATCGGGTCCTCCTCGTCACTGGGCGCCGAAGTACGCCTCGGCGAGGCGGGCGGAACCGGTCAGCTCGTCGAGCGTGCCGGACGCGGTGATCTCGCCGAGTTCCATGAAGCAGGTGTGGTCGGCGAGCCGGCGGACGACGTCGAGGTTGTGCTCGACCAGGCAGACGGTGCGGCCCTCGTCCCGGACCGCCGCGACCATGGCGAGCATGGTCTCCACCCAGGCGGCGTCGACGCCGGAGGCCGGTTCGTCGAGCAGCAGCACCTCGGCCCGGGTCGCCAGCGCCCGCGCCAGCGAGACCAGCTTTGACTGGCCGTAGGACAGCGCGTCGGCCGGTGCCGCGGCCTGGTCCGCCATGCCGACGAACTCCAGCCACCGCATCGCCTCCGCGGCGGCCTCCCGGTCCGCGCGGGAGACGGCCCGGCCGGGCGCGAACAGCCGGCCGAGCCGCTCCCCCGGCTGGCCGGGAACGGCGAGCATGACGTTCTCCAGGCACGTCAGCCGGTTGAGTAGCCGGACGTCCTGGAAGGTGCGCGCCAGCCCGGCGCGGACGATCAGGTCCGGGCGCATCCCGACGAGCTCGGCGCCGTTCAGCGTCACCGAACCGGTGTCGGGGACGACGGTGCCGGTGAGCAGGTTGAACGCGGTGGTCTTGCCGGCGCCGTTCGGGCCGACGAGCGCCGTGACGGTGCCGCGCCGCAGTTCGAGGTCGATGTTCTTGGCGGCGGTGATGCCGCCGAAGCGCTTGGACAGCCCCTCGGCGCGGAGCACGACGTCGGCCTCGGCGTAGGGCGTGCGGTCGGCGGGCGCTGGACGCGGCGAGGTCCGCGCCCGCGGCTCGAAATCGGGCGCGGCGGGCGCGGCGGGCGCGTCAGGTATCGCGATCTTCCGGGGGCGCTCGCGGAACAGGCCCTGCGGCCGGACGAGCATGACGAGCAGCAGCAGGGCGCCGTACAGCACCACCTGCACGAGCGCGGCCTGGGTGCTCTGCACGGCGAGGACCTGGCGGAGCACCGGCTCGATCATTGTGAGGGCGACGCCGGCCGCGATCGAGCCGGCGAGGTTGGCGTTGCCGCCGACGATGACCATCGCGAACACCGCCATGGCGAGCGGGAACCCGTACGCCGACGGGGTCGCCTGGCCGAGCCAGCCGGAGTAGAGGCCGCCGACCAGCCCGGTCAGCCCGCTGGTGATCGCGAAGATGCCGATCTTGTAGCCGAAGGTGTTCTTGCCGAGCGCGCGGGTCGCCACGGCGTCCTCGCGGATGCCCTTGAGCACCTGGCCGTAGGGCGACTCGCCGAGGCGGCGGCAGACGGCGAAGACGAGGGCGAGCACCACCGCCGACGGGACCAGCCAGTCGGCCGGGGTGTCCAGCTCCATCCCGAACAGCCGCAGGCCGTCGACGCCGGTGATGCCCGTGACGCCGCCGAGCGCGTCGAAGGTGGCGAGGACGCCGATGATCCCGAGCGAGAACGCCAGCGTCATCAGGATGAGGAACTCCTCGGCGAGCCCGAGCGCGATCAGCCCGATCAACACCCCGAGGACGGTGGTGACCAGCACGGCGACGGCGAGGGAGGCGAGGTAGGGCCAGCCGTGCAGGCCGGCGAGGAAGCAGACGGCGTAGCCGCCGACGCCCGCGAAGGCGGCGTGCGCGACGGAGACCTGACCGGCGTAGCCGACGAGGAGGTTGACGCTGACGGCGAGGGCCGCGAGCAGCAGCGCCTGGTCCAGATAGTTGATCCACATGGCGTCAGACCTTCTCCAGCGGCACGGGACGGGCGGGGCGCGGGCGGGGCAGGCGGTCCTTCACCGCCAGGAACGCGAGGTAGGCGGTGAGGACGATGAAGACGGCGGTCTGCGTCCACTGCAGCGGCAGCCAGTTCGACGCCCACTGCTCCAGCAGGCCGAGCCCGATCCCGACGGGCAGCGCGCGCAGTGGCGACGAGCGGGTGCCCGCGAGGAAGGCCACCACGAACCCGTAGATGACCGTCGAGTCGCCCATGGTCGGCTGGACCGTGTAGAGCAGGCCGTACCAGAGCGCGCAGGCGCCGGAGATGAGACCGGCGACGGCGAAGCAGACGAGGTTGACGCGGCGGACCCCGATCCCCAGCACGGCGGCGAGGCCCGGGTTGCTTCGGACGGCCTTGATCGAGCGGCCGATCGGCGTGCACGCCAGGAACGCGGTGAGGGCGAGGACGAGGACGAGGCAGGTGGCGACCTGGTCGACGTCGAAGTTGGAGATCCGCGCCGAGCCGAGGTGGTGCTGCACCTGGTCCGGTCCGTAGAACGGCAGGCTGCTGGTGCCGAACTTGAGCTGGAGCAGGGCGATGCCCGCGGTGCTGACGCCGATCGAGGTCACCAGCACGGCGAGCATGGCGCGGTCGGCGGCGCGGCGGGCGACGGGCTCGTAGACGCCGAGTTCCAGCAGCATGCTGACGGCGACCGCGACGGCGAGTCCGGCGAGCGCCGACGGCCAGAACGGCGCGCCGAGACCGTCCATCACCCAGTAGGCGGCGTAGGGGGCGACGGTGTAGGTGAGCGCGTAGGCGAAGTGGAAGCGGTTGGTGACCCCGATGACGAGCGCCAGCCCGGCGCCGAGCGCGGCGTAGAGGGCGCCCCGCACGAGGCCGTTGACGGTCAGCTGCCAGAGTTCGCCGTCCAGCAGGTCGTGCATGGATCCTCCCGGATCGAGGGACCCGGGGGACGGCCGCTGCGGGCCGTCCCCCGGGAGGCGAAGCGGGTCAGCCCGCGAGCCGGAAGCCCCGGCCGTCGACGTCGTAGGTGGCGAGCGCCTTGACCTTGCCGTCCTTGTACTCGAAGACGCCCATGGGGCGGCTCGCGACGCCGTGCGTCTTCAGGTCGATCTTCAACGTGCCGACGGTGGCGGCGTCGCCGCCGTAGACCGAGGCGAACTGCGGGTCCTTCTCCAGCGCGGCCTTCAGCTGGGCGCTGTCGCCGGGGTCGCCGCCGGCCGCCTTGACGCGGCGGATGAGGTCCCAGACCATCAGGGTCTCCTCGTAGGCGTTGGCGGCGTAGAAGTCGGCCGGCTGCCCGTACGCCTTCTTGTAGGCGTCGGCGAAGAGCCTGGCCAGCGGGTTCGTCGGGGCGGACGGGTCGAAGTAGTCCATCGCGAACTTGAGGCCGTCGGAGTCGAGGACACCCTTGGACGCCTTGACGGCCTCCTGCGTGAACTCGATGCCGAGGAGTTCGCTCTTGATGCCGGCGGCCTTGGCCTGGGCGGCGAACGCGCCGGGCGAGGCGCCGCTGAAGGCGACCCAGAGCAGGTCCGGCGGGTTCTTCTTGATCTTGGCGATCATGCTCGCGAAGTCCTGGGAGCTCGGCGCGGCGGTCTCCCACAGGCCGTTGAAGGCCAGGCCCGCGGCGGCGAACTTCCCGGTCATGTCGGCCTTGATGGCGGCGTTCGCGGCGCCGAGGTCCACGCCGGCGAGGCCGACCGTCCGGCCCTGCGGGTGGGTGCGCTTGAACCACTCCAGCGCGCCGGGGACGGCGTCGGACGGCGCGACCTCGCGGGTGCCGTAGAAGTACTTCGTGCCCCGGGTGAAGACCTGCGCGCCGCCGACGCCGTCGAGGCTGAGGATCTTGTTCTTGTCGGTGTCGGCGAGCATCGCGCCGAGCCCGTCGCCCATCGAGGTGATCTTGGCGGGGACGCCCTCGGCGGCGAGTTCGGACGCGGCCTGCTTGGCGGCGACGGGGTCGGGGCCCTTGATGTCCTTGACGCTCGGGTCGATCGCGGGCCCGCCGGCCGCCTTGATCTGCTTCACCGCCAGCTCGATGGCGTTGCGCATCGACTGGCCGTTGCCGGCGGACGGGCCGGAGAGCGTGAGGGCGGCGCCGAGCTTGAAGGTGACGTCGCCGCCGAGCGCGGCGCCGTCCTGGAGCTTCAGGACCTTGACGAGGTCGGCGGCCTGGGTCTTGGCGTCCGCGGCGCTGACGCCGGTGTCGCCGGAGCCGCAGGCGGTCAGGCTCGCGGCCGCCGCCAGCGTCGCCATGAGGGGGGCGATCAGCCGCCGGCGGCGGCGATCGCTGCGAAGGGTGGGCATGGGTGTTCTCCGTTTCGCCGGCCAACGCCGGTGGCGTCGCCAGGCAGCCATACGCGCCACAATGGATCCGTATTGACCGCTACACGGACTGGAGCGATCACTACAGGGACGCGGTGTGACCGTACCCATGATGTGATGGTCGACACAACCCCCCGCCGGGGCGGAGTTCTCCGAGGTCCAGAGGAGCAGAGTGCAGATGCGGAAGACGGCACGGCGCCATCAGCAAGGCGAGGAGTCGAGGCTGCGGATCCTCGAGGCGACCCTCGCCATCGCCGCCGAGCGCGGCTACGACGGCACCTCGATCGCCTTGGTGACGGAGGCCACCGGGCTGCCGCCGAGCTCCGTCTACTGGCATTTCCGCAACAAGGACCAGCTGCTCGCCGAGACCCTGGAGTTCAGCTACCGGCGCTGGCGGGAGACCGCGCCGACCTGGCAGGAGCGGGTCAAGATCGGCGACCCCGCCGAGGAGGTCCGCGACCGGCTGCAGCGCGCCTCGCGCGCCATCGTCGACCGGCCCGAGTTCTGGCGGCTGGGCCTCATGCTCGGGCTGGCGAACCGGCCGAAGGAGCCGGCCGCGCGGCGCCGCTACATCGAGGTCCGGACCGAGACCCGCGCCGCCATCCGGACCTGGTGGGAGCAGGTGCTCGCCGCCGGCGACCCGGAGCGCCGGCGGGAGGTCGCCGACCGGATGGCCCGCTTCCACCTCGCCGTCATGGACGGGCTGTACCTCGGCGTCCGCTCCGACCGGGGCTGGGACCTGGAACGCCTGGTCGACCTGATCGCCGACGGCGTCTACGCCCAGGCCGGCGCCTGGCTCGGCGAGGCGGCGTGAGCACCGCGCCGTCCCCCTCCCCCCGGCCCGGCGACGACCGGGAGATGTCCCGCGTCCGCATCCTGACGGCGGCCGCCGAGATCGCCGCCGAGAACGGCTACGAGGGCACCACGATCTCGAAGGTCACCAAGCGGTCCGGCCTGCCGGCCAGCTCCGTCTACTGGTTCTTCCGGGACAAGGACCACCTGCTCGCCGAGGTCGTCCGGCACAGCTTCGAGCAGTGGATCGCCGCCGAGCCGCGCTGGGAGCGCGACCCGCGCGACGAGCGGACGCTGGCGGAGGGGCTGCGCGACATCCTGTCCCGCTCGACGCGCGGCCTGCCCGGCGCGCCGGACTTCCTGCGCATCGGGCACATGCTGCTGCTGGAGTCCCGCGAGGTCGAGGCGGAGGCGCGCCAGTACTTCCTGGCCGCCCGGGACGCGGTGGCCAGCAGCATCGCGGCCTGGTTCACCTCGTATTTCAGCACCGAGCTGCGGGCCCGCCGGCCCGAGCTCGCGATGGACCTGGCCCGCGTCGTGATGGCCTCGACCGACGGGCTCTTCCTGGCCCACCAGATCGACGAGTCCGCGGACGCGGACGACTTCATCACGATCATCGTGGCCGTCGTCGAGCAGGCCGTCGCGGACGCCGGACGGGCCTGAGCGCGGCCCCGGCGGGACGACCGGACGGCGACGCACGGTTGTCACGCCGGGGTCCGGCATGGCAATCTCTGTAGCGATCGCTACAGGGAGGAGTTCCCGCCATGCCCCTCACCGCCCACGGGACCGGCGCTCCGGTCATCGACCCCGCCCGCTTCCGCGACGTGCTCGGCCACTACCCCACCGGCGTCGTCGTGGTGACGGCCCTCGACCGGTCCGGTGCCGCCATCGGCATGACGGTCGGCTCGTTCACGTCCGTCTCGCTCGACCCTCCGCTGGTGGCCTTCCTGCCGGACAAGAACTCCGGCTCGTGGCGCGCGCTGCGGGAGTCGGGCGAGCGGTTCTGCGTGAACGTGCTGTCCGCCGACCAGGAGGACGTCTGCCGCGCCGTCGCCATGCGCAAGACGGACAAGTTCCACGACATCGCGTGGCGGCCGTCCCCCGCCGGCAACCCGATCATCAACGGCGCCGTCGCCTGGATCGACTGCGTCACCGAGCAGCTCCACGACGCCGGCGACCACCACATCGTCGTCGGCCGCGTCCTGCACCTGCAGGAGGGCGACGGCGAGACGCCGCTGCTGTTCCACCAGGGCGCCTACGGCACGTTCTCCCCGCACTAGCCCCTGGCCCCAGCGGCCGGCGAGACGCCGGCCGCCGCTACGACGACACCAGGCGGGACGTTCTCACCGCGCCCGGATGCCGTCGAGAACGAGCGAGACGACCGCCTCGGCCTCCGCCTCGGCCTCCGGGGAGGACCACTCCGCGGCGTGCAGCGGATCGTGGAAGCGGCTGGTCGCGTTGAGGACGGCCCGCGCGACCACCTCCGGCTCGCCGTCCGCGAAGTCGCCACTGGCGATGCCGTCGACGACGATGGCGCGGATCTGGTCGATCAGGAACGCGACATGGCCGGACGACACACTGCTGTGCTCCGCCGCCAGCACCCGGAAGGTGGCGAACAGCTCCGGGTCCTCCTTCGCCTTGGCCCACTTCGCGGCGAACATCGCGGTGAGCAGGCCGCGCAGCCGGTCGGGCGGGGACGACCCGGGAGTCCGGGCCGCGGCGGCGAAGTCCGCGCGCACCCGGTCGAGCCAGCGCCGGATCACGGCCTCGCGCAGGGCCGCCTTGGACGGGAAATGCCGGTAGACGCTCCCGTGGCTCACTCCCAGCAGCCGCGCGACGTCGAGCACCGTGGTCTTCTCCGGACCGTGGCGGCGCAGCACCTCTTCGGTGGCGGACACGATCGCCTCCGCGTCGAGCGGCTCTCCGCGCACCCGTCCTCCTCTTCGCACCGACGGCAATCAAACCATGCCGGACGCCCGCCGGCATCTGGCTGACAAATATTGAAATCTGTCATTCATCACTTGTACCGTGGAGCCGCCAGCGCGCCACCGCGGCCGTCCAGGGCGGCTCCGCCGGTCCTGCCGGGCGTGGTGTGCGCGACCACCGACGCGATCACCGACTGAGGAGACCTCCCATCAGCGCCCTCACCGCCGCGTTCGCCGGCCGCACCGTGTCCCGGATCGGGTACGGCGCGGCCCAGCTCGACCGCCTGCACGACCGCCCCCGCGAGGCCGCCGCGCTCCTGCGCCGCGCGATCGAGCTGGGCGTGGACCACGTGGACACCGCCACGTTCTACGGCTTCGGCTTCGCCAACGCGGTGATCCGCGAAGCCCTGCGCCCCGGCGACGACGTCCTCGTCGTCACCAAGGTCGGCGCCGATCCGGACCCCGGCGGGCGGCTGCCGCTGCGGATCGCGCAGCGGCCGGAGCAGCTGCGGGCCAGCGTCGAGGACAACCTGCGGAGCCTCGGCCTCGACCGGCTGCCCGTCGTCAACCTCCGCCGCCTCGACGCCGGCCCCGGCCTGCGCCCGGAAGGCGACCAGGTGGTCGACCTCGACGACCAGCTCGCGGTGATGACCGCCCTGCGCGACGAAGGCAAGATCGGAGCGATCGGGCTGAGCAGCGTCACGCTCGACGGCCTGCGCCGCGCCCTGCCCGCCGGGATCGCCTGCGTGCAGAACGCCTACAGCCTCGTCTCCCGCGATGACGAGGACATGCTGCGGCTGTGCGCCGCGGAGGGCATCGCCTGGGTGCCGTTCTTCCCGCTCGGCGGGGCCTTCCCCGGCCTGCCGAAGGTCACCGAGGAGCCGGCGGTCCGCGCCGTGGCCGAGTCGCTCGGCGTCACGCCCTCCCAGGTCGGCCTCGCCTGGCTGCTGCACCACGCCCCGAACATCCTGCTCATCCCCGGCACCGCCGACGCCGCCCATCTGGAGGCCAACATGGCGGTCGGCGGGATCGCGTTCGACGACGACGCCCGCGCCGCCCTCGACGCCGTCGAGTCCCGCTCCAACGACGTCCCGATCGGCCGGGAGCGGGCATGAGGGCGATCGTCCACCGCGACAACGGCGGCCCCGACGTCCTCCGGCTCGTCGACCGCGACCTGCCCGCACCCGGCCCCGGCGAGGTCCGCGTCCGGATCGCCGTCTCCGGCGTCAACCCGGCCGACCTGCAGGCCCGCTCCGGCGGCCCCCTCGGGTTCCCCGAGGTCACTCCGCACCTGGACGGCGCCGGCGTGATCGACGCGGTCGGCGACGGCGTCGATCCGGACCGGGCCGGGCAGCGGGTCTGGCTGTTCCTGGCCGCCGCCGGGCGCCCCACCGGCACCGCCGCCGAGTTCACCGTCGTGCCCGCCGAGCAGGCCGTGCCGCTGCCCGAC
>NZ_JBEYYT010000350.1:0-10342 GCF_040645715.1 Spirillospora sp. NPDC046719
GCCGCGGCCGCGCGCGCGCCGCGTCGGCGAGCCCCGCCCGGCCGTCGCGGGTGCCCAGCGCCGTCCCCGCCATCCGCGCGACCGCGGGGAGGGGGCGGCGCAGCCAGGCGGTCAGCAGCGCGTTGCGGATCTCCCGGCGGCGCCGTGCCGCCGGGTTCCGGCCGCTCCGCGACGGGTGGTGGTGCACGACGAGCTCCGGCACGTAGGCGAGGCCCCAGCCGGCGGACGCCAGGTCGAGCGCGAGGAGCTCCTCCTCGCCGGCGAAGTGCAGGACGTCGGAGAAGCCCCCGGCGTCGAGGTAGGCGTCGCGGCGGACGATCGCCGAGCACGCGAGGAAGCCGAGGACGGCGGGTCCGGGCAGCCCGTCCGGCCGCCCGAGCGGTGCCCGCGCCATCGCCTCCGACACCGGTTCCAGGCGCTCGTCGTCGCCGACCAGGACGCGGGCGGCCAGCAGCGCCGTCCTCGGATGGGCGTCGAGGATCTCCACGGCCCGCTCCAGCGCTCCGGGCGCCCACCAGGAGTCGTCGTCGGCGAAGGCGACGTAGCGGGTCGCGGCCTCCCGCACGCCGGCGTTGCGGGCGGCGGCGCCGAGGTTGCCCGGCAGCCGCAGCACCCGCGCGCCGGCGGCCTCCGCGACCTCCGCGGTGCCGTCGGCGGAGGCGTTGTCGGCCACGATGACCGGCGCGGCGTGCCGGGCGAGGCTGTGGCGCAGTTCGGCGGCGCGGTCGCGCGTCGCGACCACGATCGTGACGTCGGGCATGCTCTCCCCCGCTTCCATCAGCTGACGTACCGGCGCGCCTTGGAGGTCCGCTGCGCCTCCTCCAGGCTGCGCAGCCTGGCCTCGACGTCGCGCGGCAGCGTGCGCCGCTCCCGGGCGACCCAGCGCAGTCCCGCCGCCGCCTCGGCGAGCGCGCCCGCGGTGACGCGGTCGCGCGGCAGCGTGCGCAGCAGCCCGGCGGTGCGGCGGAGCGCGACGGGCAGCGGGCGGCGCAGCCAGGTGAACCACAGCGTGTTGCGGATGCCGTGGCGGCGCCGCAGGTGGGCCTCGCGCAGCGGGGACGGCTCGTGGTGCACGACGACGTCCTCGGCGTAGCAGAGGTGCCAGCCGAGGGCCATCAGGTCGGCGCTGAGCAGCTCCTCCTCGCCGCCCAGCCACAGCCGGGCCGAGAACCCGCCGGCCTCCCGGAACGCCTCGGCCCGCAGCATGGACGCCCCCGCCAGGAACGAGCCGAGCGCGGGCCCGGGCATCCAGGACGGCCCCGGGACGGGCGAGTCGCGCAGTTCGGGGACGATGGGGTCCTCGCGCCCGCCGGGCTCGACCAGGATCCGCCCGGTCACCACGGCCAGCCGGGGGTGCGTGTCCAGCAGGTCGGCGGCGCGCGGCAGCGCGCCCGGCTCCCACCAGGTGTCGTCGTCGCAGAACGCCACGTACGGGGTGCGGACGTGGTCGACCGCGAGGTTGCGGGCGACGGCGCCGAGGTTGCGCTGCGACCGGATCAGCCGGAAGCCGGGGAACTCCTCGGCGACGGCGTCGGGCGATCCGTCCCGCGAGGCGTTGTCCACCACGATGACGGGCGGCGGCCCGGGCAGCGCCCGCAGCCGCCCGAGCGTCGCCAGCAGGGAGCGCCGGCGGTCCCGGGTGATGACGACGAGCGTGCAGCGCATGGCCCGCCCCGTACCCGCCGCACCCGCCTCCATGTCCGACTTACGTCTTGAAGGCCAATAAACCCCCGCAGCCATCGCGATGCACGTAAAACCCGCTTGAACTGTCAGTTCGCACATCAGCGGCTTTTCCGGCACAGCGTTTAGAGCCGGACTTCCCGGTAATGCACGAAATCACCTATGGGGGATTCGCTCCCATCGAGATCCCCGGGCCGATGCCCACGACGGACGGCATCGGTACTCCACCGAACGCTGCGCCGAAACGGGGCTCACATGCGCGTGCTCGGAATCAACGCGATCTTCCACGACCCGGCCGCCGCCCTCGTGGTGGACGGAACGGTCGTGGCCGCGGCTGAGGAGGAACGGTTCAGCCGCCGCAAGCACGGGAAACGTCCGGTCGCCTTCTCCGCCTGGGAACCGCCCGAGCAGGCGGCCCGCTGGTGCCTGGAGCGCGCCGGGCTCGAACCCGGCGACCTCGACGCCGTCGCCTACTCCTACGATCCCGACCTGGTCGAGCCCGGCCTGGACGGTCACGACGAGCAGTGGGAGCGGCTGCGGACCCTGTACGCGCGCCGCGCCCCGAACTTCCTCGCCGCCGCCCTGCCCGGCCTGGACCCCGGCATCGTCCGGTACGTCCCGCACCATGTGGCGCACGCCGCGTCCGCCGCCCTGGCCGCGCCGCGGCCCTGCGACGGCGACGTCCTCGTGCTGGACGGCCGGGGCGAGTCGCACTCGCACCTCGCCGGGACCTACGCCGGCGGCGAGCTGACCCCGCTGCACGCGCAGCGCCTGCCGCACTCGCTCGGCCTCATGTACGAGGACCTCACCGAGCACCTCGGCTTCCTGCGCTCCAGCGACGAGTACAAGGTGATGGCCCTCGCGTCCTACGGCGAGCCGCGCTTCCTCGACGAGCTGCGCGAGCACGTCCGGGCCACCGGCGACGGCGGGTTCGCGGTCGCCCCCATCGACTGGGGCGCGCTCGCCAAGGCCCGCGCGTCCGACGGCGAGTGGACACGCGACCACGCCGACCTCGCCGCCAGCGTCCAGGCGCGGCTGGAGGAGGTGCTGCTCGACCTGGTGACGTGGCTGCACGGGCGGACCGGCTCGCGCCGGCTGATGCTCGCCGGCGGCGTCGCGCTGAACTGCGTGGCGAACTCCCGGCTCGCCGCGGACGGACCCTACGACGACATCTGGGTGCAGCCCGCCGCGGGCGACTCCGGCACCGCGCTCGGCGCCGCCCTGCACCTGGCGCACGACGGCGGCGACACCGTCACCGCGATGCCGGGCGCCGACCTCGGCCGCCAGTGGGACGACGCCGCGATCGCGCGCCGCCTCGACATCGCCAAGGTGCCGTACGAGCGTCCGCCCGACGTCGCGGCGGCCGTCGCCGAGGCGCTCGCCCGCAACGAGATCGTCGCGTGGTTCCAGGGCCGT
Source organism: Spirillospora sp. NPDC046719 (assembly GCF_040645715.1). Taxonomy (NCBI): domain Bacteria; kingdom Bacillati; phylum Actinomycetota; class Actinomycetes; order Streptosporangiales; family Thermomonosporaceae; genus Spirillospora; species Spirillospora sp. NPDC046719. The sequence goes on from NZ_JBEYYT010000350.1 coordinate 3,097, forward strand.
TCGGAGTTCGGCCCGCGCGCGCTGGGGCACCGGTCGCTGCTCGCCCATCCCGGCCACGCCGCCAACGTCGAGCGGCTCAACGACGTGAAGGGCCGCGAGCAGTTCCGGCCCATCGCCCCGATGGTCGCGCTGGAGCACGCCGCCGAGATCTTCGAGGGCCCGATCCCGAGCCCGTACATGCTGTTCGTCCACCGCGTCCGGCCGGAGTGGCGGGAGCGGATCCCCGCCGTCGTGCACGTGGACGGCACCGCCCGGATCCAGACCGTCGCGAGCGGCCACGAACCGCTCGTCGCGCGGCTGCTGGAGGAGTTCCGGCTGCGCACCGGCCTGCCGGTCGTCGTCAACACCAGCCTCAACACCGCGGGCCGGCCCATGGTGGACGACCCGCGGGACGCGCTGGAGTGCTTCGGCTCCGCGCCCGTGGACCTCCTGGCGATCGGCCCGTTCGTCGTCCGCCGCCGGGAGGTGCACGGCCGATGAGCTGCACCGTCGTCATCCCGACGATCGGCAGGCCGAGCCTGCGCACGGTGCTGGACGCCCTGCTGGACTCGATCGCGACCGGTCCCGAGCCCGCGCCGCACGAGATCATCGTCGTGGACGACCGGCCCGCGCACGGCGCGCCGCTGCCGCTGCCGGACTCCCGCGGGCGCCGCGTCCGCGTGATCCGCTCCGGCGGGCGCGGCCCGGCCGCCGCCCGCAACGCGGGATGGCGCGCCGCCGCCACCGAATGGGTCGCCTTCCTGGACGACGACGTCGTCCCCGACCCCGGCTGGACGCGGCGGCGCACCGGCTCGTCCACCCCGTGCCGCGCGGCCTGCCGCTCCGCGAGCTCGCGGCGCTCGCCGAGAGCGTCGACCTGCGCGGACGCGGCGGCGCCGCGTTCCCGTTCGCCCGCAAGCTCGCCGCCGTGCACCGGTCGGCGCGGCGCACCGGCCGCGACCCCGTCGTCCTCGTCAACGCCACCGAGGGCGAGCCCGCCAGCTCCAAGGACAAGGCCCTCCTCGCGCACGTGCCGCACCTCGTGCTGAACGGCGCGGTCCTCGCCGTCAAGGCGCTCGGCGCGCGGGAGCTCGTCATCGGCGTCACCGACGACGGCCTCGCCGCGCGGTCGCTGCGGCTCGCCATCGCCGAGACCCGGCTCCGCGACCGCGCCCGCGTCGTCCGGCTCCCCGAGCGGTTCATCACCGGTGAGGGCGGCGCGCTCGTCCGGGGCGTCAACGGCGAGACGCCCATCCCGCCCGGGCAGAAGGTCCGCGCCGCCGACAGCGGCGTCGACCGGCTCCCCACGCTGCTGTCCAACGCGGAGACGTTCGCGCAGCTCGCCGTGCTCGCCGAACTCGGCGCCGACGGGTACCGCGCCGCCGGCACGCCCCGCGAACCCGGGACCGTCCTGCTCACCGTCACCCTCCCCGACGGCGGGCACATGGTCGTCGAGACACCCGCCGGCGTCCCGCTCGCCGACGTGCTCCGGCACTGCGGCACCGACGCCGGGCAGGGCGTCATCGTCGGCGGCTACCACGGGGCGTGCCTCACCCCCGCGCAGGCCGCGCGGGTCGCGGTGTCGCGGGAGGCGATGGCGGCGGCCGGCGGCGCGCTCGGCGCCGGGATCGTCGTCCCGCTGCCCCGCGACACCTGCCCGCTCGGCGAGATCGCCCGCGTCGCCGGGTACATGGGCGCCGAGTCCGCCGGGCAGTGCGGCCCCTGCCGGCTCGGCCTGCCCGCGATCGCGCGGTCCGTCGCCGCGCTCGCCGCCGGGACCGCCGGGGACGAGGCCGTCGCCGCCGTCCGCCGAGGCAGCGCCACCGTCCGCGGGCGCGGCGCCTGCAAGCACCCCGACGGGACGACCCGCTTCCTGCTGTCCGCGCTCCGCGCCTTCGGCGACGACGTCGCCGCGCACCTCGACCGGGGCGGCTGCGGCCGGCCGGTCCGCCGCTTCCTGCCCGTCCACGGCGAGGAGCCCGAGGAGGCCGAGGCGTCCCCGCACCGGCTCGCGATCGACTGGTCCCGCTGCGCCGGGCACGGCCTCTGCCGCCACCTGCTGCCCGACCTCGTCCGGCTCGACGAGTTCGGCTACCCCGTCATCGCCGGCGCCGCCGTCCCCGCGCGGCTGCTGCGCGACGCCGTCCAGGCCGCCGAGATGTGCCCCGCCCTCGCGCTGTCCGTGCGGAACGCCTGACCCCGCGCGCGGCCTGACCTGGCGCACGGCCGGAGCCCGCGCACGGCCGGAGCCACCGGTCATGAGGGCTTTACCGGCGCCGGACCTTCCGGGGCGCGGCTTGCGGGTAGTGCCATCCCGCCGACCGGCCACGAGCAGAACGAGGGGGAGAGCCGGCGTGACCGACGTTGCGAGCATGGGTTCCGAGCCGGGGGACGAGCGCCCGGTACTGACGAACCGGCAGGGCCATCCGGTCTACGACAACCAGAACCAGCGGACCGTCGGGGCGCGCGGCCCCGCCACCCTGGAGAACTACCAGTTCCTGGAGAAGATCAGCCACTTCGACCGGGAACGCATCCCCGAGCGGGTCGTGCACGCGCGCGGCGCCACCGCCTTCGGCTACTTCGAGGCGTACGGCTCCTGGGGCGACGAGCCCATCTCCCGCTACACGCGCGCGAAGCTGTTCCAGGAGCGCGGGAAGCGGACCCCGGTCGCGCTGCGGTTCTCCACCGTCATCGGCGGCCGGGACTCCGCCGAGACCGCCCGCGACCCCCGCGGGTTCGCGATCAAGTTCTACACCGAGGACGGCAACTGGGACCTCGTCGGCAACAACCTCGCGGTGTTCTTCATCCGGGACGCCATCAAGTTCCCCGACGTCATCCACGCCCTCAAGCCCGACCCCGTGACGTTCCGGCAGGAGCCGAACCGGATCTTCGACTTCATGTCGCAGACGCCCGAGGCGATGCACATGCTCGTCAACCTGTTCAGCCCGCGCGGCATCCCCGCCGACTACCGGCACCAGCAGGGCTTCGGCGTCAACACCTACAAGTGGGTGAACGACGACGGCGACACCGTCCTGGTCAAGTACCACTGGATGCCGAAGCAGGGCGTCCGCAGCATGACCGGCGCCGACGCCGCGGCGGTGCAGGCGAACGACCTCGGCCACGCCACCAGGGACCTGCACGACGCCATCGACCGCGGCGAGTACCCCGAGTGGGAGCTTCTCGTCCAGATGATGAGCGACGACGACCACCCCGAGCTGGACTTCGACCCGCTCGACGACACGAAGGTGTGGCCGGAGAACGACTTCCCGCCGAAGCCCGTCGGCCGGATCGTCCTCGACCGCAACGTCGCGAACCACTTCGCGGAGAACGAGCAGATCGCGTTCGGCACGGGCGTGCTGGTCGACGGCCTCGACTTCTCCGACGACAAGATGCTCGTCGGCCGGACGTTCTCCTACAGCGACACCCAGCGGCACCGGGTCGGGCCGAACTACCTGCAGCTGCCCGTCAACCAGGCGAAGGAGGCGCGGGTCGCCACCAACCAGCGCGACGGGCAGATGACCTACTACGTCGACGGCTACGGCGAGAACCCGCACGTCAACTACGAGCCGTCCATCACCGGCGGGCTCCGGGAGGCGCAGTACCCGACGCACGACGAGCAGGGCCCGGAGATCCGCGGCCGGCTGACCCGCATGCGGATCCCGCGCGCCAACGACTATAAACAGGCCGGACAGCGCTACCTGCTGATGGAGGACTGGGAGCGCGACGACCTGGTGGCCAACCTCGTCGACCAGCTGTCGCAGTGCGTGCGGGCCGTCCAGGAGCGGATGGTGTGGCACTTCCTGCTGGTCGAGGACGACCTGGGGCTGCGCGTCGGCAAGGGCCTCGGCATCGCGCCGGAGGACGTCGCGCATCTGAAGCCGCTGCAAAGCCAGGACCTCACCGACGAGGACCGGCGGCGGCTCGACGACCTCGGCAGGAACGGTCCCCGCGACGTGAACGGCCTCAAGATGACGCACTGCGTCCCGAACGAGCGCGCCGTCCACATCCCGTCCGGCCCGAACGGCTGAGGCACGGGCGCGGCGAGCGGGAGGTCACACCAGCCAGTCCGGCGCCGCGCGCACGGCGACGAAGTCCGCGGCCAGGAGCGCGGCGAAGGCGAGGCCGCACCACGCGTACTTCTTCAGCGTCGGCTTCTCGATGAAGAGGATCGTCGCCGTGATCGCGCCTCCGGCGGCGGACAGCAGGAGGAACGCGAAGGCCAGGCCGGGCGCGTGGGTGCAGGAATCGTCGTCGCAGCCGTCCGGTCCGACCAGCGCGCCGAGCGCGAGCCAGAGGTTCGCGATGGTGACCGGGCCGGTCACCATGCCCACGGCGGCGGTGACGCCCAGCGGCCAGTACCAGCGGTGCTTCGGCACGGACGGCCCCGATCCCATGTCGCGCTCCCCTTCACGACGCGGCCCGCGGATGCCGGGCTTTCACGCGTGTTCGATAGCGGGAGGGCGCACCGGGTTCGGGACGGGTTCCGAATGGCCTTACGCGGCCATCCGGCTCGCGGTCAGTTCGCGGAATAGCGGTGGCCGCGTGCCACGAGGGGGTAGAGGCGGGAGCCGTTGCGGGGGCGCGCGGCGCGGTGGTGGCCGTCGACCGCGGCCTCGACGATCTGGTCCTCCGCGCTGAACGCGCTCTCCATCACCGCGATGAACTCGGTGTTCGGCGGGTGGACGCGGGCGGCGGCGTTGGCGGTGCGGCGGATGAGCACGCGCGCCCCGCTGCGCAGCGCCGACTCCAGGTGCCGGATGTCCTGGCCCGCGCGGGCCTCGTGGGCGCCCAGGCGGCGGAAGTGGTCGAGCGCGGCACCGCGGTCCTGCGCGCCGGTGTAGACGGTCAGCGCGTCCCGGACGAGGGTGAGGATCATCGCCGCGCTCAGGCCCGTGTACGCGGGGACGCGGCCGGCGATCTCGCCGACGATCTCGGCGGTGATCTCGTCCAGCCGTTCGGCGAGCAGTTCGGTCACGGGGTTCATGGCGGCGTCCCTCATGCTCCGTCGTCGCGTCGATCCGTCCCGCGCGTCCGCGGTGAGAACATGTTACTCACGCGTAGGTCGGATGTACCGCCCTAAAAAGGAGATCTCTCGCCAAGCCGGTCCCGATCAGTGGGCGGGGGCGTGCGTGCGCGCGGTGCGGAAGGTGTGCCGGTAGGCGGACGGGGGGACGCCGATCGAGGCGACCAGGTGCTGGCGCAGCGACGCCGACGTGCCGAAGCCCGCCTGCTCGGCGATGCGGTCGACGGGCAGGTCCGTGGTCTCCAGCAGGCGGCGGGCCAGGTCGACGCGCTGCCGGGCCAGCCACTGCCCCGGCGTCATCCCGACCTCGTCGCGGAACCGGCGGGAGAACGTGCGGACGCTCATCCGCGCGTGCCGCGCCATCTCGGCGAGCGAGATCGGCCGGTGCAGCTCGCCGAGCGCCCAGGCGCGGGTCGCGGACGTGGCGGCCGCGTCCGGCTCGGGGACGGGGCGCTCGATGAACTGGGCCTGGCCGCCCTCCCGCCATGGCGGCACGACGCAGCGGCGGGCGACCCGGTTGGCGACCTCGCTGCCGTGGTCGCGGCGGACGAGGTGCATGCACAGGTCGATCCCGGCGGCGACGCCCGCGGAGGTGAGAACGTCGCCGTCGTCCACGAACAGCACGTCGGCGTTCACGTCGACCTGGGGGAACAGCCGCTTGAAGCGCTCGGCCTCGGCCCAGTGCGTGGTGGCGGGCCGGCCGTCGAGGAGGCCGGCGGCGGCGAGCAGGTAGGACGCGGTGCAGATCGACACGATCCGGGCGCCGGGGCGGAGCCGGGAGAGCGCGTCGGCGATCGGCGGCGGGCACCCGGGCGCCACGGCGGGGCCGCAGCCGAACGGCGGGATGACCAGCGTGCCGGCGGTCTCGATGATCTCGTGGCCGTGCTCGACGGCGATCGCGAAGTCGGCGCTGCTGCGCACCGGGCGGCCATCGATCCCGCAGGTCAGCACCTCGTAAAGGGGGGCGCCGCCGGGGCCGGTGGCCGAGCCGAAGATCCGGACCGGGATGCCGAGCTCGAACGGGTACACGCCGTCGAGGGCGAGGACGACGACACGGTGCATGGCCGGATTCTTTCATGCGGCAGGATCTGGCCACAATGCGACTCCAGCATCTGCTGCACGTGCATATGCACTTGCCACTACTATCCCGCTAGCAGGATCCCCACCCCGAGGAGCGGTGTTGAGCGCAGGGCAGGAGCCGGGGGCGGCCTGGCCGGGGACCGGGGCCGTGCGCGGCCCGACGGCGCGCCGCATGCTCGTCGGCGCCCGGCTGCGCGGCCTGCGGGAGCGCAGCGGGCTGAGCCGCGACCAGGCCGGCTACGCGATCCGCGGCAGCGCGTCCAAGATCAGCCGGATCGAGCTCGGCCGCACCTCGTTCGCCCGCCGCGACGTGGCCGACCTGCTCACCCTCTATGGGGTGCCGGACGGCGCCGAGCGCGAGGAACTGCTCCGCCTGGCGCGGGAGGCCAACGAGCGGGCCTGGTGGCACCGGTACGGCGAGCTGATCCCGGCCTGGACGCACCGGTTCCTCGACCTGGAGGGGACCGCCCGCGAGGTCCGCGCCTACGAGCCGTGCCAGATCCCCGAGCTGCTCCAGACCGAGGAGTACGCGCGCGCCTGTCTCGCGATCCGGGACGGGATCCGGGAGGGCGACCGGCGCATCGAGATCGACGAGCGGGCCGCCGTCCGCCGGCTGCGCCGCCGCCGGTTCGCCGACGACCCCGGCCGCACGCTCGCCGCCGTCGTGGACGAGGCGGCGCTGCGCCGCTTCGTCGGCGGGCCCGAGCTGATCCGCGGCCAGCTCAAGCACCTGGCCGCGCTCGCCGACAGCGGCCGGGTCGAGCTGTGGATCATCCCGGTCGGCGGGCGCCCGCTGCCGCTCGCGCACGGCTTCTCGATCCTGAGCTTCGCGGGAGGGGCGCTCCCCGACGTCGTCTACCTCGAGTTCCTCACGACCGCGCTGTACCTGGACAAGCCCGCCGACGTCGCCGCCTACACGGCCGCCTGGGACCGCCTGTCGGCCGCCGCGCTGCCGCCGGACGCGGGCCGCGCCCTCCTCACCCGCCTGCTCGACCGGCTGTGACGGCCGCCCCGCCGGATCCGGCGCGGGTCAGGCGGGCGGCGGGTTCGCGGCCGCGCCCTCGGTGCTCAGCAGGACGACCGTGTCCCCGGGCCCGACGCCGAGGCCGGGCAGCGCGGCCCGCACCCCCGCCAGGGCCGCGGCAGCGCACGGACCGGCGGAAA
>NZ_JBEYYT010000351.1:0-2658 GCF_040645715.1 Spirillospora sp. NPDC046719
GGACCGCCGGGCCTTATCCGTAAGGCCACCTGTACGCGCTCGGTTACATGCTGTTACCCCGAGGGAAGGTCGCTGCCTGTTGTAGTCGCCCTGAAGCTGTGAGTAACTGGTCACGGCCGACCACGCCATGATCCAGCGAGGGGAACGACGATGGACGACTGCAGCGTTGCCCGCCGACCCGGGCGCGGGACGGACGGGCCGGCGCCCGAGGCAGGGGCGGAGGCCGGGCCCGACACCGCGCCCGACGCCGCGCCCGTTGCCGGGGCCGAGCGCGCGGCGGCCGAGCGGGTGAGCCGGCTGCTGTCCGGGCCGAGCGGCCTCGGCACGTCGGCGGCGCGCATCCTGGACGCCCTCCGCACCGTCCCGCCCGCGACGGACGCGCCCTCTCCCGACGCACCCCCTCCTGACACGCCCGTGGACGTCGCCCCGACCCCGGCCGCGCCCGACCCGAACGCGCTGGACCCGAACGCACAGGAGCCGGGCGTGCCGGAGGCCGCCCTCCCGGTCCTGCCGACGCTCCTGCCGAGCCCGACGCGCAAGGGCGGCCACTTCTCGCCGGGCTACGCCGAACGCGCATGGGGCGACGGCTCGTTCCCGCCGCTGTACTGCCCGCTGACGGCCCGGATCGACGACGACCTCGCGCTCGTGGTCAACGACCGGCTCGTCGACTGGGCCGACGAGGTCGGGATCTACGCCGACCAGCTCGGCAAGTTCCGCAACACCGGGTTCGGGCGGCTCGCCGTCCTCGCGCATCCCGAGACCGACGACGTCGACCCGCTGCTGCTCGCCGCCAAGATGAACGCCGCGTGGTGGGCGTGCGACGACTACTACGCCGACGAGAGCGACCTCGGCGCCATCCCCACCGAGCTGCCGCCGCGGCTGGCGCTGGTGATGTCGGCGATGGACCCGCCGCCGGACGCGGGCAAGTACACCGACCAGGTCGAGGACGCCGTGCGGTCCGACCCCGTCCTCGTCGCGCTACGCTCCGCCACCGGCCACCTCAAACGCCACGCCGGGCCGTCGCAGCTCATGCGCGTCCTCAACACCACGTTCCAGATGTACGTCAGCTGGACGGCGTACGCGGCGTGGCGGCATCTCGGCCAACTGCCCCCGGTGTGGCGGTACCTCGCCGCGCGCCAGCACGACAGCTTCTACACGTCCATGACGCTGATCGACATCGTCGGCGGCTACCAGCTGGACGCGAACCTGTTCTACGAGCCCCGCGTGCACCGCGCGGTGATGCAGGCGGGCACCGCCTCGGTCATCGTCAACGACCTGCACTCGGTGGAGCGGGAGGCCGCCGACGACCTGCCCGACTGCAACGTGGTGCTGCTGATCGCCGAGGAGGAGGGCTGCTCCGTCGAGGAGGCGGTCCGGACGGCCGTGGCGATGCACAACGACTTCGTCCGCGGGTTCGAGGACAGCCAGCGGGAGCTGGCCTCGGTCCCGTCCGCCGAGCTGCAGCGGTTCCTGCTCGGCGTGCAGAGCTGGATGGCCGGCTGCCTGGAGTGGCACGGCGCGTCCGACCGCTACAAGTGACGACCCCACCCCGATGACCCGAACCCCACGAAAGGATCACCGGACATGACCGCAACCCAGGACTCCCCGGTCCTCGGCAGCCTTTACCAGCACTCCGTCGCGGAGTACTGGAACGCCGAGCGCAACCCGGTCAACCTCCGGCTCGGCGAGGTGGACGGGATCTACCACCACCACTACGGCATCGGCCCCGTCGACTGGACGGTCCTCGACGGCCCGGCCGAGACCCGCGAGCAGCGGACCATCGCCGAGCTGCACCGGCTGGAGTGCGCCCAGGCCGACCTGCTCATGAGCCACCTCGGCCCGATCAAGCCGGCCGACCGGCTGATGGACGCCGGGTCCGGGCGCGGCGGGTCGAGCCTGGTGGCGCACGAGCGGTTCGGCTGCCGGGTCGACGGGGTGTCGATCTCGGAGTCGCAGGTCGCGTTCGCCAACGACCAGGCCGAGCGGCGCGGCGTCGCCGGCAAGGTCCGCTTCCACTTCAAGAACATGCTCGACACCGGCTTCGAGACCGGGGCGTTCCAGGCGATCTGGAACAACGAGAGCACCATGTACGTGGAGCTCGGCCTGCTGTTCGCCGAGCACGCCCGGCTGCTGAAGCGCGGCGGCCGGTACGTGACCATCACCGGCTGCTACAACGACGCCTACGGGCTGCCGTCGCGGGCCGTCAGCGAGATCAACGCGCACTACATCTGCGACATCCACCCGCGCAGCACCTACTTCCGGGAGATGGCGGCGAACCGGCTCGTCCCGGTGAGCGTCGTCGACCTCACCTCGGCGACGATCCCGTACTGGGAGCTGCGCGCGAAGTCGACGCTGGCGACCGGCATCGAGCAGGCGTTCCTGGACGCCTACAAGGGCGGCAGCTTCCAGTACCTGCTGATCGCCGCCGACCGGGTCTAGGCGGCCCGGCTCCGGGCGGCCGGGTCCGGGCGGCCGGGTCCGGGGCAACCGGGTCCGGGCGGCCGGGTCTGGGAAGGGCGTGCCGCGGGGGCCCCGGCGGGGGGGGGCCCCGGCCGGGGGGGGGGGGTGGGGGTGCGGGCCGCGGCCGCCCCCCCCCGGCGGGGCGCCCCGCCCCCGACCGGCGAGGTGCACATCTCGGCCACCGCCGTGATGGGCGAC
>NZ_JBEYYT010000351.1:2667-10335 GCF_040645715.1 Spirillospora sp. NPDC046719
TGCGGCCGGCGGCGACGAGCCGCAGCACCTCCGTCTCGCGCGGGGTGAGGCCGAGCCCGGGGGACCGCCGGGGGGCGCCGGGCGGGGGCCCCGGGGCGGCCCCGGGGGCGGGGGGGGGGGGTCGGGGCCGGGCGGGGCGCGGCCGCCGGGGGGGGGGCCCGGGGGGGCCGCGGGGTCCTGTTCGGGACGGTCCGGCGGGCGTCAGCTCGCCAGGAAGGTGCGGACGGAGTTCAGCACCACCGTGTCGGTGAGGTAGGTGAGGTGGGTCTCGCACGCCACGTAGTTGTTGGTGGCGCCGCTGAGCATGGTGCTGGTGTAGGGGTTGATGACGCCGTCGCACGGCGAGTACCAGGTGGCGTACTTGGTGTCGCCGGGCGTCTCGTCACCGGAGGCCAGCGTCTGGATGAACGACGAGCCGGGCGACATCTGCTGGCAGGTCGTGTAGATCAGGCAGGCGTAGGCGGCCGTGGTGCCGTGGTTGGCGCCCGCGAGGGAGGCGAGGTGCCTGACGTACTGCTGCCCCCCGAGCTCCTTGATGTACCACCAGCTGACGAGCCCGCCCATCGAGTGGTTCACGATGTCGACCTGCGACGAGCCGGTCTGCGCCCGCACCTGGTTCACGTAGGAGGCCAGGCTCGCGGCGTTGGTCTTGTTGTCGCCGTAGGAGTTGTAGTTGAACGCGAACATCTCGTTGCTGCTGTAGCCGGCCGCGGCGAACACCGCCTCCGCGGTGACCCAGTTGGACGCGTTTCCGGTGTAGCCGTGGACGAACACCACGGGCGTGTGCCCGGCCGCGTGCGCGGGCGCGCTCACGCCGACGACGGCACCGAGCACGGTGACCGCCGCGGTCAGGAGAGTGCCGAGAATCCGGCGCATCTGCTCCTCCTCGGGGGGTGGGGGTGTTTCGTCACCGAGTGTCGGTGCCGTCGCCGGTCACCGCATCGGCGAAATCACCGGTCTCGCGCGTCCGGCGCCTGCTCGCGCTGGAACGTCGAGTAGAGCCACCAGAGCGACGGCAGGAGCAGCAGCGCGCCGACGCCGAGGGAGGCGAGGCTCGCGACGAGGACGGAACCGGTGGCCGCGGCCTCGTCCAGGTCGACGCCGGGCAGCAGGTGCGGGTACTGGCCGACGCCCCACCCCCACAGCAGGCCGACGACGGCGAGCGCGGCGGTGGCGCGGACGGCGACGTACGCGCGCCGCCACAGCAGGACCATCGACGCGAGCCCGGCCGCGATCGACACCACGAGCAGCGGCAGCCCCCGCCCGGAGGTCAGCTCGGTGAACAGCCGCGGCGCGTCGGCGTGCAGGACGGCGAGGCCGCCGCCCGACAGGACGCCGACCACCGCGCCGGCGGCCAGCGCCCGCCGCCGGAACCGCTCGGACAGCTCGGGGTGCCCGCCGCGCTCGGCGTCCCGGGTGAGGTAGACGGCGGCGAGGTAGGCGGCGACGCCGACCGCGAGGCCGCCGGTGATCAGCGAGGTCGGGTTGACCCAGCTGGTCACGAGGCCGCCCTTCGCCAGCCCCGGCGGGACGCGGAAGGAGGCGATCGCGCCGGCCACCGTGCCGAGGAAGAACGGGGTGACGAGCGAGGAGAACGCGAACGTGGCGCCGAAAAGCCGCTGCTGCCACAGCGCCGTGCTGGCCTTGCGGAACGCGAACGCGGCGCCGCGCGCGATGATGCCGAGCGCGGCGAGCGTCAGCGGGATGTAGAGGGTGGAGGCGAGCGCCGCGAACACCGGCGGCAGGCCCGTCCAGGTGACGACCAGGACGAAGATCAGCCACACGTGGTTGGTCTCCCACACCGGGCCGATGGAGTGCTCGATCAGGGACCGCTGCGGTCGGCCGCGCTCGCTGCCGCCGGCGATCAGGTCCCAGACGCCGCCGCCGAAGTCGGCGCCGGCGAACAGCACGTAGGCGCTGAGGCCGATCCACAGCACGGCGAGGAGGATCTCGGCCGCCACGGGTCAGACCACCGTGAACCCGGTGACGTCCTGCTCCTGCGGCGCGATCGGCACGGGCGCGTCGCGGGCCAGTCGCCGCAGCACGTACACCGACGCGACGGTGAGCACGGCGTAGACGGCGCCGACCAGGGCGGCGCCCCAGACCAGGCCGGGCGCCGGGTTGACGGCGTCGGCCGTGCGCAGGACCTCGTACACGATCCACGGCTGCCGGCCGACCTCCGTGACCGTCCATCCGGCTTCGAGGGCGCCGACGGCGGCGACGCCCGACACCGAGGTGGCGAGCAGGAACCAGCGGGTGCGGGGCATGTCGCGGCGGCGCCACCAGTACGCGCCGAGCCAGAGCGCCAGGAGCAGCATCGCGAAGCCGAGGCCGACCATCGCCTGGAAGCCCCAGTGCACCATGTTCACGGGCGGGCGCTCCGCGGGCGGCACCGTGTTCAGGCCGACGATCCGGGCGTCCGGGTCGGCGTGCGCCAGCAGCGACAGCCCGTGCGGGATCCCGATCGCGTAGCGCAGCTCGCCGTCGACCGCGACGCCGGCGATGTGCAGCGGGACGCCGCGCTCGGTCTCGAACACGCCCTCCATCGCGGCCAGCTTGATCGGCTGGTGGTCGGCGACGAACCGCGCCGCCCAGTCGCCCACGACGATCTGCGGCAGCGCGACGGCGGCGGCGACGGTGAAGGGCAGCAGCAGGCCGAGCCGGTGGTAGCGGTCGCGGCGCCCGCGCAGCATCGCCACCGCGTACACCGACGCCATGCCGAACCCGGCGACCATGAACGCGGCGAGGATCATGTGGACGGTCTGCGACGGGAACGACGGGTTGAACATCGCCCGCCAGGGACGGACCTCCACGACGCGGCCGTTCTCCGTGCGGAAGCCGACGGGCGCCTGCATCCACGCGTTCGCGGTCACCACGAAGAACGCGCTGAGCACGCCGGCGACGACGATCGGCACGCCGGACAGCATGTGCTTCACCGGGCTCAGCCGGTCCCACGCGTACAGGTACACGCCGAGGAAGATCGCCTCGATGAAGAACGCGATGCCCTCCAACGAGAACGGCAGCCCGATGACCTGCCCGTAGACGCCCATCATGCCGGGCCACAGCAGGCCCATCTCGAACGACAGGATCGTCCCGGACACGGCGCCGACGGCGAACAGCACGCCCATCGCGCGGCCCCACCGGCGCGCGAGCAGCCGGTAGTTCGCGTCGCCGGTGCGGTGGCCGCGCCATTCGGCGATCAGGGTGATGGCGGGCATGCCGACGCCGAGGCAGGCGAGCACGATGTGCCAGCCGAGCGAGACGGCCATCTGGGTCCGCGCGGCGACGAGGTCGCCCGGTGTCGCGGCGGCCGCCAGCTGCCCCGTCACGGTCACGTGCCGCTCCCCTCGGATCGCGTTCGCGCGGTGTCCGGCGGGGTCGTACCCGGGCGCCGCGGGGCGACGCGGCGGCCGGGACGATCATGGGCGGCCGTTGACCATTCCGGGTGTCAGCCCTGGTCGCGGCGGGCGCGGGCGCGGCGCTTGCCCTCGTGCATCGCCTGGACGCGGGCGATGGGGATGGTGTGACCCTCCTCGACGAGGTCGGCGGGCAGGGGGCGCGCGGCGGGCATCAGCTCCGCCCAGGGGTCGCGGTCGGCGAGCAGCTCCGCCGCCGTCCGGACGGTGAAGGCGCGCGGGTCGGCGGCGTCGAGCTCGTCCCACGGGACGGGGAAGGACACCGTCGTGCCGGGCCTGATCCGGGGGCTGTAGGCGGCGGCGACGGTCGCGCCGCCCGCTCTGGTCGAGTCGAGGAACACCTTGCCGGCGCGGTCCTCGCGGATGAACGCCGTGGTGGCGAGGGCGGGGTCGAGGCGTTCGGCGCGGGCGGCGAGCGCGCGGGTCGCCGCCGCGGCGTCGTCGGCGGCGGTGCGGCCGTCGAGCGGGACGAACACGTGCACGCCCTTGGACCCGCTGGTCTTCACGGCGCCGTCGAGCCCGCAGTCGGCGAGCGCGCGCCGCACCAGGTGCGCGGCGCCGACCGCGGCGGAGAACGGGCCGCCGTCCGGCGGGTCGATGTCCATCACCAGGTGGGTGGGGTGGCCGGGGTCGGCGGCGGTGGCGAGCGGCGGGTGGTACTCCACCGCGCGCTGGTTGGCGAACCACAGGAGGGTCCGGCGGTCGTCGCAGAGCGCGTAGGACACCTCCCGCCGCGACGTCTCGGCCCACACCGTGACCCGGCGCACCCAGGGCGGCGTGTACTTGGGGAGGTTCTTCTGCATGAACGGCTTCTGGCCGCGCAGCACGCGGATGACCGACAGCGGGCGGCCCTCCAGCCGCGGGACGAGCCGCCCGGCGACGGCGTCGAGGTAGTCGACCAGATCGCGCTTGGTCGCCCCGGCGCCGTCGAACAGCGGCTGGTCGAGGTTGGTCAGCCGGACACCGTCGCGCTCCTCTTCCGTGCTCACGCCACCACCTTCGCACGCGCCTCCGACAGGCCGTTCGGGTAGCGTCGGGGCGTGTACATACCCGCACATTTCTCGGCCGGTGACGCCGAGGTCCGGACGCTGCTCGACGGCTGCGGCGCGGCCGACCTCGTTACGAGCACGCCGCGCGGCCTCGTCGCCACGTTCCTTCCCGTCCTGTACGACCCGGACGCGGGCGAGCACGGCGCGCTGCTCGCGCACGTCGCCCGCAACAACGACCAGTGGAGCGCGCCCGCGCAGGGCGAGTCGCTGGTGATCGTGCACGGTCCCGACGCGTACGTGACGCCGTCGTGGTACGCGTCCAAGGCCGAGCACGGGCGGGTCGTGCCGACATGGAACTACCTCACCGCGCACGTCTACGGGCGGCTGGTCGTCCACGACGACCCGGCGTGGCTGGAGTCGCTGGTGCGGCGGCTCACCGACAGGCACGAGGCGGGCCGTCCCGACCCCTGGTCGGTGGACGACGCGCCGTCGGCGTACATCGCCGGGCAGCTGCGCGCGATCGTCGGGCTGGAGCTGGTCATCACCCGGATCGAGGCGAAGGCGAAGATGAGCCAGAACCGGCCGGCGGCGGACCGGGCCGGCGTCGCCGCCGGGTACCTCGCCGAGGGCGACCCGGCCATGGCCGAGGCAGTGCGCGCGGCCGCGAGGCCGGACGCGCCGGAGCGGTGAACGCCCGCACGGTCAGCCCGGTGCTCGTCGGCCGCGAGCGCGAGTCCGCCGCGCTCGACGCCGCCTTCCGCGACGCCCGCGCCGGGACGCCGTCGGCGGTGCTGCTCGGCGGGGAGGCCGGGGTCGGCAAGACCCGGCTGGTCGGCGACTTCGGCGCGCGCGCCCGCGCGGAAGGTGCGCGGGTCCTGGTCGGTGGCTGCCTGGAGCTCGGCACCGAAGGGCTGCCGTTCGCGCCGTTCACCGCGGCGCTGCGCGGGCTCGTCCGCGACGTCGGCGTGGACGGGGTGCGCGGCCTGCTGCCCGCGGGCGCGGGCGACGGGCTGGGCCGGCTGCTGCCCGACTTCGGCGACGCCGACGCGGGCGCGTTCACCGGCGAGTCGCGGGCCCGGCTGTTCGAGCTGGTGCTGACGCTGCTGGAGCGGCTCGCGGCGTCCGGTCCGGTGGTGCTGGTCGTCGAGGACGCGCACTGGGCGGACGCCTCGACCCGCGACCTGCTGACGTTCCTCGTCCGCAACCTGGGCGCCGGGGACGCGCTGCTGATCGTCGTCACGTACCGGACCGACGAGCTGCACCGCGCGCATCCGCTGCGCCCGGTCCTCATCGAGCTGGAGCGCGTCGAGCACGTCGCCCGCGTCGAGGTCGGGCGGCTCGGCCGGGACGAGGTCGGCGAGCTGGTGCGCGGCATCCTCGGCACGGACCCGCCGGCCGGCACGCTCGCGGAGGTGTTCGAGCGCAGCGAAGGCAACCCGCTGTTCGTCGAGGCGCTGGTCGGGTCGGGCGCCGGCCGGGACCTGCCCGAGTCGCTGCGCGACCTGCTGCTCGGCGCCGTCCAGCGGCTGCCGGAGGAGACCCAGGAGATCCTGCGGGTGGCGGCGGGCGGCGGCGCGCGGATCGAGCACGAGCTGCTCGCGGCGGTCGCCGGGCTGGACGAGCGGGAGCTGACCCGCGGGCTGCGGCCCGCCGTCGCGGCCAACACGCTGGTGGTGGACGGCGACGGCTACGCGTTCCGGCACGCGCTGATCCGCGAGGCGGTGCACGACGACCTGCTGCCCGGCGAGCGGACGCGGCTGCACGTCCGGTACGCGCGGGTGCTGGAGGAGCACCCGGAGCTGATGCCGGACCGGGCGCGGGCGGTGACGCTGGCCCACCACTGGCATGCGGCGCACGACGTCGTCCGGGCGCTGACCGCGGCGTGGCGGGCCGTCGGGGAGACCCGGCGGGCGCTCGCCTACGCGGAGGCGCTGCGGATGGCGTCGCGGGTGCTCGGGCTGTGGGACCGGGTGCCGGACGCGGCGGAGCGCGTCGGCGTCCCGCACGTCCAGGTGATGGAGGAGGCGGTCACGCTGGCCGACTTCGCCGGCGAGCCGGACGTCGGGATCCGGCTGGCGACCGAGGCGCTGCGCGCGGGCGAGGCGGCCGGCGACCCGATGCGGGAGGCGCGGCTGTACGAGCTGCGCGGCATGCTGCGGCTGCGGGCGGGCAGCGACAAGGCGCCCGCGGACCTGCGGGAGGCGGCCCGGCTGGTGCCGGCCGACCCGCCGTCGGCCGAGCGGGCGCGGGTGCTCGCGACGCTCGCCACGAAGATCATCGGCCTGCACGGCACCCGCGAGGAGGCCCTGGACGCGGCGCGCGAGGCGCTGGAGGTCGCGCGTGCCGTCGGGGACACCGAGTCCGAGCTGTCGGTCGAGCTGAACCTGGCCTGGCTCGACCTGTTCGACCAGGACGACCCCGAGGCGTTCTTCGCCCGGATCGGCCGGGTCGCGGCGCGGGCGTCGCAGGTCCGCGCGTTCGAGCCGCTGCTGCGCGCGTTCACCAACCACTCCGACGTGCTGGAGATGTACGGGCGGCACGCGGAGGCCGCCGAGGTGGCCGCCGCGGGCGTCGCCCGGGCGGAGGAGTACGGGCTGGCCCGGTCGGCCGGCGCGTTCCTGTCGATCAACGTGGCCGAGCCGCTGGTGTCGCTCGGCCGCTGGGACGAGGCGCTCGGCGTGATCGGGCGGACGCTGCCGCGGACGTCGGCGGGCGTCATCCGGGCGGGGCTGCACCATCTGGCGGGGGCGGTCGAGCTGGCCCGGGGCGACCTCGCCGCCGCCGAGCGGCACGCGGCGGAGACGCCCCGCCTGATCGCGCGGGGCGCCGCGCGCCGCGCGCAGAACCTGTTCCCGGTGGCCCGGCTGAGCGCGCTGATCGCGCTCGCGCGGGACCGCCCGGCCGAGGCCCTGGACGCGCTCGACCCGATCCTCACCGACGTCGGCCTGCCCGACGAGTCCCGGTACGCGCTGCCGGGGCTGGTGGTCGCGGCCGCCGCCTGCGCTGAGCTGGGCGACACGGGCGCGCTGGCGAAGGTGCGGGCCCGCGCGGAGGGGCTGCGCGTCCACGGGCCGGTGCAGGAGGCGCACCGGCTGACGTTCGAGGCGGAGGCCGCGCGCGCCGAGGGCGTCCTGGACCGGGCGGCGTGGGACGCGGCGGCCGCGGCGTGGGACGCGCTGCACCAGCCGTACGGGACGGCGTGCGCGCTGGTCAGGGCCGGGGAGGCCGCGCTCGCGGCCGGGGACCGGGACCGCGCGGGCTCG
>NZ_JBEYYT010000352.1:0-10223 GCF_040645715.1 Spirillospora sp. NPDC046719
GACAGGTAGACGGTCTGGCCGATGCGGTCGCCTCGTCGAGGACGCGCCGTTTGGTCTCCTGCGGGACCAGCACCCGGGTCTGCAGGACGCAGCCCTGCCCCGCCATCGCGCGCATCACGACCGCGATGCCGTCCGCCGCCCGCCCCACCGCGTCGGGCAGGTAGACGCCCGCGGACTTGCCGCCGAGTTCGAGCATCACCCGCTTGTGCGTGGGCGCGGCCTGGGCGGCGATCGCGGCGCCGACGGCGCTGGAGCCGGTGAACGACACGGCGTCGACCTCCGGCGCGCTCGTCATCAGGACGGCTCCGGCGGTGCCCTCCTCGACCAGCACGTTCAGCACCCCGGGCGGGAACCCCGCCGCCTCGGCGGCCTCGCCGGCGGCCAGCACCGCCAGCGGTGCGAGCGGGCTCGGCCGCAGGACGACGGTGTTGCCGGTCAGCAGCGCCGGGACGACCTTCCAGAGCGCCAGGAACAGCGGCACGTTGTAGGCCGGCATGGCCGCGACGACGCCGAGCGGCTCCCAGCCGAGGACGCTGGTGACCACCCGTCCCCCGGCGACGAGGTCGTCCAGCGGGACGGGGTTGTGCTCCTCCTCCGGCAGGGACGCGTGGATCCGGACGGCGGCGCGGGCGTGGCCGATCGCGCCCGCCACGTGCAGGGTCCGGGCCGACGGCAGCAGCGCGCCGGTCTCGGCGACGATGGTTTCTTCGAGTTCCCCGCGCCGCTCCTCCAGTGCGGAGAGGAAGCGCAGGACGAGGCCGGCCCGTTCGGCGGCCGGCCTCCGCGACCAGCCGTCGAAGGCGCGCCTCGCGGCCCGCACCGCGCGCTCGAAGTCCGCGGGCTCCGCCGTGGGCACCTCGGCCACCGTGGACAGGTCCGCCGGGTCCGTGACCCGCAGGGCCGGGCCCGACCCGAGGCGGACGCCGTCCACACGGGAGCCCGGCGCGGGCACGGCGGGCGCGTGCGCCGCCTCCGGGGTCACAGGCTCACGCCGGCGTCGAGCGGGAGCGCCGTGCCCGTCACGGCGGACGCCGCGTCCGACACCAGCCACAGGATCGCCCGGCTGACGTCGAGCGGCCGGAGCCGGTCGATCGGCAGCACCCGCGCGAGCGCCTGGGCGTCGCTCGCCCGCGTCATCGGCGCGTACGGGTTGTTGATCATGAAGGTGTCGACGGCGGTCGGGTGCACGACGTTGACCCGCACGCCGTGCGGGCCGAGCAGGCGCGCGAAGCCCTTCGCCAGGCCGACGACGCCGTGCTTGGCCGCGTTGTACCCGGACATGCCGCCGGAGCCGTCCGTCATGCCCTTCAGCCCGGCCGTGGACCCGGTGATCACGATGGAACCGCCGCGGCCCTGCTCGACGAGCGGCCTCTGCGCGACCTTCAGGGTGTTGAAGACGCCGGTGAGCATCACCCCGACGGCGTCGGCCCAGCGTTCCGCGGCCTGCTCCAGGGTCGTCTCGGTCCGGTCGCTGTGCAGCACGCCGGCGTTGGCGAGCACGATGTCCACGCCGCCCAGCCGGGTGATGCCGTGGTCCAGCGCCTTCTGCAGCGCCCCGATGTCGCGGACGTCGGCGACGGCGGTGGCGCAGCGCCGGCCGGCCGCCTCGACGAGGCGGGCCGTCTCGGCCAGGTCGTCCTCCGTCGCCATCGGATAGGGGACGGTCGGGATGTCGGCGCAGATGTCCACGGCGATCACGTCCGCGCCCTGCTCGGCCAGCAGCACCGCGTGCGAGCGTCCCTGCCCGCGACCGGCGCCCGTGATGAACGCGACCTTGCCGTCCAGTTGCCCCATGTCGTCGGCCCTTCCTCGGTGCTCGCCGGTGTCCCCGCGCCCGCCGGCGTCCGGGCATGCGAAAGGGCATGCCGGATCCGTGGGGAGCGCGCTGACTTTCACCGGTCGTCACGGTGATCGTTGAACCCGGTCACCGGAGATCGGCCGGGCCTCTCGACCATAAGCACGCTCCGATAGAACCGTCAAGAGAATGAGCTTCTCCATAAATCTTCGCAGCAAGACGACCATCGACCGGCCGGAGCACAGCACACTTGAGACACTTTCAGCTTCCAGCTGAGAATGTTCTTCTCCATCTTATGGACATATGGGCTTCTCCTAGTTAGCTTGAGGTTTCGACACAGCCGAGAAGGCGCCACCGATGACCTCTCGCCCTGCCATTCGGCCCTGGATCCGGTACGCCCCGCGCCCGTCCGCGCCCACCGCGGCGGCGCGAGCACGCGAAGGAGAGCCCCATGCCCGACCGACCGGCCGCCCCGACGCCCGTCTTCGACGGCGTGCGGGTCCTGGAAGTGGCGCAGTGGACGTTCGCGCCGGCCGCCGCGGCGGTGCTCGCGGACTTCGGGGCCTCCGTCATCAAGATCGAGGACCCGGTCACCGGCGATCCGCAGCGCGCCCTCGCCACCTCCGGGGTGGTCCCGAAGGTCGGGCACGTCAACCTGGTCACGGCCCAGACCAACCGCGGCAAGCGCAGCGTCGGGCTCAACCTGCGCGACCCGCGCGGCCGGGAGCTGCTCATGGAGCTGGTCGACCGGGCCGACGTCCTCGTGACGAACTTCCGGGGGCCGGCGCGGGCGAAGCTCGGGTTCGACGAGGACACCGTCCGGTCCCGCAACCCGCGCATCATCTACGCGCGCGCGACCGGCCAGGGGGCGCGCGGCCCGGACGCCGACCGCGGCGGGTACGACTTCACCTCGTTCTGGATGCGCAGCGGCATCGCGTCCGCCCTCACCGCGCCCGACGCCGACCGGCCGCTCCCCCAGCCGCCCGCGTTCGGCGACAAGGCCGGCGCGATGAACCTCGCGTTCGGGATCGCCGCCGCGCTGTTCCGCCGCGAGCGGACGGGCGAGGGCGCGTGCGTCGACGTCTCGCTGCTCGGCTCCGCGCTGTGGCAGCACTCCAGCGCGATCCTCTACTCCTGGGGGCTGGGCCGGGAGTTCCCGGTGGCCACCGGCCGCTCGGCCAACCCCATCGGACGCGGGTACCGGACGGCCGACGGCCGCTGGATCGCCCTCATGATGATCGAGTCCGACCGCTGGTGGCCGGACCTCTGCCACCACCTGGACCGCCCCGACCTGGTCGCGGACGAGCGGTTCGCCGACGCGGCCGCGCGATCCGCGAACCACGACGCCTGCACCGCCGTCCTGGAGTCCGTCTTCGCCGCCCTGCCCCTGGCCGAGTGGGAGCGGCGCCTCGCCGGCCTCGCCGGGCCGTGGGCCGTCCAGCGCACCATGCTCGAGGCGGCCGAGGACCCGCAGGTCGCCGAGAACGGATACGCCGTGCCCGTCGACCACGACGGCACCGCCGTCCGGCTGATGAGCGCCCCCGTGCAGTTCGACGAGCGCGTCCCCCGCCTGGGCCGGGCCCCCGAGCACGCCGAGCACTCCGAAGAGGTGCTGCTCGAGCTCGGCCGCGGCTGGGACGCGATCGCGGCCCTCAAGGAGTCCGGCGTGGTGTGACACCCGCCCCGTGCACCGGAACCGCAGCTCCACCCCACCCCACCCCAGGAGGACCCGGTGACCGCCGAGCCCACGTCCGAGCCGCCCCGAGCCACGACCGAACGCGCCCCGACCGAACGCGCACTGACCGAACGCGCGCTGACCGGCCTGGTGATCGCGCTGATCGCGATCGAGGTCTGCGCCGTGTTCGAGACCGCGATGGCGGTCGCCGCCATCCCCACCTTCATGAAGGTCTTCCGGGCCGACGCGTCGACCGTCGGCTGGACGACGACGATCTACCTGCTCGTCGGCGCCGCCTCGGCGGCCACCAGCGGGCGGCTCGGCGACATCTTCGGCCGGCGGGCCGTGCTCGTCGCCGTCTTGGCGGCCGCGGCCGCGGGCTCGCTGATCAGCGTGCTGGCCGGCGACCTGTGGCTCGTGGTGCTGGGCCGCGGCGTCCAGGGCATCGCCGCGGGCGCCCTGCCGCTGTCGTTCGGCATGGTCCGCGAGCTGCTGCCGGAGCGGCGGGTGCCGCTGGCGATGTCGCTGCTCGGCGGCGTCGTGCCGGTCTGCACGGGCGCCGGCGCCCTGCTCGCCGGCGTCCTGATCGACCACAGCGGCTGGCGCGCCATGTTCCTGACGGCGACGGTCCTCGGCGTCGCCGCGACGGCGATCGCGATCCGGGGGCTGCCGCGCACCCCGGGGATGACGCCGCGGCCCACCGTCGACGTGCTGGGCGGCGTCCTGCTCGCCCCGGCCGCCGGCGGCGTGCTCTTCGGCGCCACCCAGGCCCGCGAGTGGGGCTGGGACGACTCGCGGGTGCTGCTGGCGTTCGCGCTGGGCGTCGCGGCCTTCCTCGTCTGGGCCTGGTGGGAGCGGCGCGTCGCGGCGCCCATGGTCGACCTCCGGCTGTTCGCCGACCGCAAGGTCCGGCTGACGACCGCGGCGACGGTCATGGTCGGGCTGGGGCCGATGGGGGCGATCGCCATCCTGTCGCAGCTGGTGCTGCAGCTTCCGTCGAAGGCGCCGGTGGGGCTGGGGCTGTCGCCCACCGCCTCCGGCCGGCTGCTGCTCGTCGTCGCGGTGTTCGGCTACGGCGGCGCGTTCGTCAGCGGACGGCTCGCGCAGGCGGTGGGGGCGCGGTGGCCGCTCGTCATCGGCACCTGCGCCTACGTGGCGGGCGTGGTCCTCTGGATCTTCCTCGCCAAGAGCGTCGCGGGCACCCTGCTCTGCCTGACCCTGACCGGGATCGCCACCGGCTTCGCCGCGACGGCGCTGCCCGTCCTGATCGCCGAGGGCGTACCGGAGGAGCACACCGGCGAGGCGACCGGGATCAACCGGGTGGCGCAGAACATCGCCGTGGCCTGCGGGCTGTCGCTGACCTCGGTCGTGCTCGCCCGGTCGACCGTGCCCGGCACCACGCTGCCCACCCGCTCGGCGCTGGTGGCCGCGCTGCTGTGCGTCACCGCCCTGTCGCTCGCGGGCACGGTGCTCGGCCTGCTCATCGGCGGCCGCCGCCCCCGCGAGACGCCGGCGCCGGCCCACGACCTCGGCGCGAAGCCCGCAGGGGCCTGACCGCCGGCCGGCGAGACCGGCCGGCGGCGGACACGACGACGAACACGACGCCGGAAGCGCCGGCGTCCCGACCGAAGGGACGAACCACGATGACCGAACCCCGGACCGCGACGACCGGCACCGCCCCCGACCTGAACTGGCTGATCTCGGTCGACGACCACGTCCTCGAACCGGGGCACCTGTGGGAGACCTGGCTGCCCGCGAAGTTCCGCGACCGCGGCCCGAAGCTCGTCATCGACGACGACGGCAAGGGCACGTGGCACTACCTCGGCATGAAGCAGCGCGCCAGCGGCCTGTCGGCGACGGTCGGCCGGGACAAGAGCCTGATCAGCCCGGAGCCGCTCGGCTACGACGAGATGCGGCCCGGCTGCTACGACCCGCGCGCCCGCGTCGAGGACATGGACCAGGGCGGCATCCTCGCGTCGATGACGTTCCCCACCTTCCCCGCGTTCTGCGGCCAGACCTTCCACCGCGGCGAGGACAAGGAGCTCGGGCTCGCCTGCGTCAAGGCCTACAACGACTGGATGGTCGACGAGTGGTGCGCGAGCGCGCCCGGCCGGTTCATCCCGCTCACGCTGATCCCGCTGTGGGACCCCGAGGCCGCGGCGGACGAGGTGCGCCGGGTCGCGGACCGCGGCGTCCGCGCGGTCGCGTTCAGCGAGAACCCCGAGCCGCTCGGCCTCCCGACGATCAACGACCCGGGCCGCTACTGGGACCCGTTCCTGCGCGCCGCCGCGGAGTGCGGCGTCGTCGTCTGCATGCACGTCGGCTCGTCGTCGCAGATCCCGTCGATCAACGGCGACACCAACTTCATGGCGAACCTGTCCTGGGGCGCCGTCCGCACCTCGGGGACGATGCTCGACTGGCTGTTCAGCGGAGTGTTCGAGCGCTTCCCCGGCCTGAGGATCTCGCTGGCGGAGGGGAACATCGGCTGGATCCCCTACTTCCTGGAGCGCGCCGAGCAGGTCATCGACAAGCAGCGGTTCTGGTTCCAGCGCGGTATCGACTACGACCCCGGCAAGGGCAGCAAGCAGCAGCGCACCGACGGCGGCGCGCACAGCATCGACTACCTGAACTTCGACATCCGGCAGAGCTTCCGCGACCACGTCTACGGCTGCTTCATCGACGACGTCGCGGGGCTGCGCAACCTCGAGCTCATCGGCGAGGACAACGTCATGATCGAGACCGACTACCCGCACTCGGACACCACCTGGCCGAACTCCATCAAGCTCGCCCACGACCGGCTCGCCGGGATGGACCCCGAGGTGCAGTACAAGGTGCTCCGGGGCAACGCCGAGCGGCTGTTCCAGTTCACCCCGGCCGACACCGCGGACCTGCCCGTCCCCGGCGGGGTCTCGTGACGGACGCGCGGACCGCCACGATCGTCGGGCTCGGCATGAGCCCGCAGGGGCGCCGGCTCGGGATCTCGCCCCGGGAGCTGCGGAGGCAGGCCATCGACGCGGCGCTGCTCGACGCGGGGCTCGGCCGCGAGCTGATCGACGCCTGCATCTGCTTCGGCGCCCAGCCCGAGGACCTGCGCTACGCCGGGCTGTCCCCGCGGGCGTCGTTCGCGCTGAACTCGGGGGGCGCCTCCCCGGCGCTGTCGGTCGTCGTCGCCGCCGGTCTCATCGCCACCGGTCAGGCGGACCACGTCCTCAGCGTCTACGGGGAGGCGTTCACCGGGTCGGCCCCGCGCCTGGAGCCGAACCACGGCGTCGCCGCCCGGTCCGACATCGGCGGCTACAGCTACGGCTATCCCTACCTCTACGGGCTGGTCGGACCGGGCGCCGTCTACGCCATGGCCGCGCGGCGGTACCTGGAGGCGCACGGCGCGTCCTCGGAGGACCTGGCGGCGGTCGCCGTCGTGGAACGAGCGTACGGGAGCGTCCGGCCGGGGGCGGTCGGGTACGGGCGGCCGATCACCGTGGCCGACCACCAGGCGTCCCGGATGATCGCCGACCCGCTGCGGCTGCTCGACTGCTCCCGCCCGACCGACGGCGGGGTCGCCGTCGTCATCACGTCGGCGGAGCGGGCCGCGGACTGCGCCGGGAGCCCGGTCGCGGTCCTCGGCTCCGGCTGCGGGCACAACATCGCCAACTGGTGGGACGGCACGATGGACGGGCGGTTCGGCGCGGCGCCCGACGCCGCGAGGCGCGCGTACGCGGAGGCCGGCGTGGGTCCCGAGGACATCTCCGCCGCGCAGCTCTACGCGCCCTTCACGATCGCGACGCTCATGCAGTTGGAGGAGTACGGCTTCTGCGGTGAGGGCGAGGCGCCCGCGTTCGTGCGGGACGGCCATACCGGACCCACCGGGAAGCTGCCCACCAACACCGGCGGCGGGCAGCACTCGGGGTTCTACGCCACCGGGTTCACGCCGCTGTCGGAGGGCGTGCTGCAGGTCCGCGGCCGGGCACCGACGAACCAGGTACCGGACGCCGAGCTGTGCCTGGTCAGCGGCAGCGGCGGCAACGGCGGCGTGCACGGCTCGTGGGCGCACGTGTCGCTCGTGCTGGGCAGGCCCCGGTGAGCGCCCCGCGCCCCTACCCCGGGGACGTCGCGCCGGACACGGCCGACGCGGAGTTCTGGCAGGGCTGCCGCGAGCGCCGCTTCCTGGTGTTCCGCTGCGGGATCTGCGGCCGGGCGGTGTGGCCGGCGGGCGGCTGCCCGGCGCACGGCATGGCGCCGATGGCGTGGGATCCGGCGAGCGGCCTCGGCCGCCTCCGCACCTGGACGGTCGTGCACCAGCGGTACGCGACCTCGTTCGCCGACCCGCCGCCGAACGTCGCGCTGGTCGAGCTCGACGAGGGGCCGCTGATCCACACGACCGTGGTCGGGGCGGACCGGCCGCGGATCGGGATGCGGGTCCGGGTGGACTACGACGAGATCGCCCCGGACGCCGTGATCCCCGTCTTCCGGCCGCTGGACGAGGCGGACGATACCCTTGGCGCGTGACGCTGGAGCCGGGGTGGGCGGAGCGCATGGCGCGGCACGCCGTCGAGCGTCCGGCGCGCGGCGGCTTCGTCGGGCCGCGGGCGAAGCTCGTCAAGGCCGGGCAGCAGCTGCTCCTCGAACACGGCGACTCGCAGTACACGATCGAGGAGCTCGTCCGCCGCGCGGGCGTCGCCATCAAGACGTTCTACCGGTGCTTCCCCACCAAGGAGGAGTTCCTGCGGACGGTGTTCACCACGTCCGTCACCGGAGCGCTGCCGAGGATCCGCGAGTACGTCCTGTCCGCGTCCGGCGATCCGCTGGAGCGGCTGCGGATGGCGGTGACCTGGCCGCTGGTGTGGCACCGGGAGAACGAGTCGCTCAGCCGGGTGATCGCCTTCGAGCACGTGCGGATCGCCCGGACGAGCCCCGAGACGATCGCCGCGACGGGGCGCCCGTACGAGGCGTTCGTCCGGGAGCTCATCGTCGACGCGGCCGAGGCGGGGCTCGTCCGGCCGGCGAACCTGGACTGGGACGTCCACATCGTCACCTCGATCGTCACGACGTCGTTCCACACGCTGATCCTGGGGCTGGGCGAGCCGCCGGAGGGCGACCGCGAGGCGCTCGCCGAGAACGTCTGGCGGTTCTGCCTGACCGCCCTCCGCGGCCCCGGGGCCGCGACCGCGCGCTGATCCGCCGGGTCCCCCGCCGTGCGCGAGGCTCCGGGCTTGATTGCGCCCTGACTGGCGAATACGCTGTTTCCAAAGATGAGAATGCCACTTTCATCAATGGAGAAGAGCGCATGGTCGATCTCGAGCTGGAGCGCGGGGTGGCGGTCATCACCATCGACCGCCCGCAGGCCCGCAACGCCATCGCACCGGCCACCATGGACCAGCTGGAGGAGGCGCTCGACGCGGCGGAGGGCGCGGGCGCGCTGGTGATCCGGGGCGCGGGCGACCGCGCGTTCGTCTCGGGCGGCGACCTCAAGGAGCTCGCCGCGATCCGCACCGAGCCCGAGGCGATCGCCATGGCCCTGCGGATGCGCGGCGTCTGCGACCGGATCGCGGCCTTCCCCGCACCGGTGCTCGCCGCGCTGAACGGGCACGCGCTCGGCGGCGGCGCCGAGGTCGCGGTGGCCGCCGACATCCGGGTGGCCGCCGCCGGCGTCAGGATCGGCTTCACCCAGTCGACCCTGGCGATCATGCCGGCCTGGGGCGGGGCCGAGCGGCTGGCCGCGCTGGTCGGCCGGGGCCGGGCGCTCCTGCTCGCGGGCGCGGGCACGGTGCTCGGCGCCGAGGAGGCCGAGCGCGTCGGCCTGGTGGACCTGGTGCTCCCGCGCGACTCCTTCGAGGAGGGCTGGCGGTCGCTGGCCGCGTCCCTCGCCACCGGCGCTGCGCGCGAGATCAAGCGCGTCGTCGCGGGCGGGCTGACGGCGCACGAGGCGGCGGCGGCCTTCGCCCGGCTGTGGGTCGCGGACGAGCACTGGGAGGCGGCGGAGAGGGCGATGAACCGTGCGCGATGACGTGTGGGTGACCGAGTGCCCGGTGGGAGCGGTCGTGCGCCCGGCGGAGCCGAGCGGGACGACCGTCCTCTACGTGCCCGGTGACGGCGACCGGCCGGCCGGCGCCGGGCCGGTGCTCGACATGGCCGGTCACCTGGCCCTCCGCACGGGGGCGACCGTCGTCTCCTGCCGGTACGCGCCGCGGTTCCCCGCCGCGCTCGACGACGTCCACGCCGCCTACGACCACTGCCGGGCGTCCGGCCCCACGGTGGTCGCGGGCGAGCGCCTCGGCGCCGGACTGGCCGCCGCCCTGCTGCTGCGGCTGCGCGACCTCGGCGCCGAGCCGCCCCCATGCGCGGTACTGGCGTCGGCGCTGCTCGACCTGATGCTGGAGGCGCCGAGCCTGCGCCTCAACGCGAGCGCCGACCCCGGGTTCGACGCCGCGGGGCTGCGGCGGCGCGTCGAGCGCTACGCGGCCGGCGCGAACCCCGCCGACCCGCTCCTCAGCCCGCTGTACGCCAACCTGCACGGGCTGCCGCCCGTCCATCTGGTGGCGGCGGGGACGGATCCGCTCCTGGACGACTCGCTCGCGTTCGCCGCGCGCGCCGCACGTTCCGGCGTCACGGTGGACCTGCACGTCCTTCAGGACGCGTCGTCCCTGCCCCTCGAGACCGTCAGCGCCATCGCGGGCGCCGCGTCCCGATGGGCGCGCACAGCCGAGACGTCCGCGTCGTCACGCTGAAACGTCCCGCCCGGCCGTGCGGCGCGCG
>NZ_JBEYYT010000353.1:0-10210 GCF_040645715.1 Spirillospora sp. NPDC046719
TCTCGCGCTCGCCGGCGGCCGGGGCCCCGCGCAGGGTTCCTGCTGTCATTGCGCCTCCTCACGAGGGCCGTCAGAGATGGGACCAGGATGACCGGTTGTCAGGACAAAACAGGGTGGGGTACGGGCCGGGTCGGGCGGCGGTGCCGCGGCCGGCCTGCGGCCTGTCACGTCCCGCCCGCGAACACGGCCGCGACCTCCGGGATGCGGGCGGCGTAGCCGTCCAGCAGCCGCCGCCCCACCGACACCGAGTCGACCAGCGGGTGCAGCCCGAACGCCTTGGCGGCCTCGGCCCGCGAGCCGGTCCGCGCGGCGCTGATCGTCAGCCGCTCGACGGCCTTCACCTGCTGCATCAGGCCGGCCTGGTGCAGGTCGGGCTGCGCGAGCGTCAGCGGGTGCACGCCGCCCGCGTCCACCAGCACCGGCACCTCCACCACGGCGTCCTCGGGCAGGGCGCGCACCGTCGTCCCGTTGCGGACGTTCAGGATCATCGTGGCGGGCTCGTTGCGGCTGATCGCGGCCATCACGCTCAGCGCGACGCCGGCGTAGCCCTCGTCGACCGGGTCGACGCCGGCGTGCCCCGCCAGCTCGGTCCCGGTGTCGGCGCCCTTCATCTCCGCCATGTAGCTCGCGCTGCGCGACGCGACCGTCTCCCGCCACAGCCCCATCGCCGCGCCGCCGGACGCCGCCGCGATCCGCTCGTAGAACGCCGCCTGCTGCTTGGCGAGGAACTCGCCGCGCGTCTGGGGGGCGTCGAGGGTGGCGCGGACCGCCTCGCGGTTGAAGTAGTAGTAGTACAGGTACTCGTTCGGGATCACCCCGAGGTCGCGGAGCCAGTCGCGGCCGAACACCACGCCCTCCTCCAGCGAGCCGAGCAGGTCGTCGTCGGCGAGCAGCCGCGGCAGCACGTCCACGCCGTCGTGCAGGATGCGGCGCATCCAGCCGAGGTGGTTGAGGCCGACGTAGTCCAGCTGCACGCGGGGCGGGTCGAGGCCGAGCGCAGCGGCGACCCGGGTGCCGAGCCCCGACGGGGTGTCGCAGATCCCGAGGACCCGGTCGCCGAGCACCGACTGCATCGCCTCGGTGATCATGCCCGCGGGGTTGGTGAAGTTGATGACGTAGGCGTCCGGCGCGAGCGCCTTCACCCGGCGCGCGATGTCGAGCATCACCGGGATGGTGCGCAGCCCGTAGGCCAGGCCGCCGGGGCCGGTGGTCTCCTGCCCGAGCACGTCCAGGTCGAGCGCCACGCGCTCGTCGCAGACCCGGCCGGCGAGCCCGCCGACGCGGATCGCGGCGAAGACGAAGTCGGCGCCTTCGAGCGCCTTGTCCAGCTCGGTGGAGGTGAACACCTTCGGCGCCGCGCCGGCCCCGCCCGCGTCCTCGTCCGCGAGCGCGGCCAGCACCGCCGCCATGCCCTCGAGGCGCCCGGCGTCGGAGTCCTGCAGCCAGACCTCCTCGATGCGCGGGGAGCCGTGGTCGCGCAGCAGGGCCTGGTACACGTAGGGCACCCGGAACCCGCCGCCGCCGAGAATGGCCAGCTTCATGCGATGAACACCTTCCCGCCCGCCTGCCGGCAGAGCTCGAGAGTCTTGGGATCGGCCCCGGCCGTGGTGACGAGCGCGTCGACCTGCGCGAGGGAGCACACGCGCAGCGAGCCGGTGCCGGGGAACTTGGCCTCGGAGGCGACGAGCACGACCCGGTCCGCGGACTCGATCATCGCCTGCTTGATCGGGGTCTCGACCTCCATGTCGTCGACCACGAGCCCGTTCGGCCGCACCCCGGTGCAGCTGAGGAACACGAGGTCGGCGCGGACCTGGCGGAGCGCGGTCTCGGTCAGCGACCCGACCAGCGTCAGGTAGTTGCGCCGGACCACGCCGCCGAGCAGGCAGAGCCGGACGGCCTCGTCGTCGCGCAGCTCGTCCAGCACGGCCAGGTTCGCGGTGATCACGGTGACCGGGCGGCCGCGCAGGTGCCGGGCGATAAGCCGGGTGCTGGTGCCGATGTCGAGCACGACGACCATGTCGTCCTCGACCAGGGCGGCGGCCCGCGCCGCCACCGCCTCCTTCTCGGCGCTGTCGTGCTCGGCCGACACCGCGAAGGAGACCTCCGGCACCGCCGCCCGCGGGGTCAGCGCCGCACCGCCGTAGGTGCGGACGAGCTCACCATTGCGGTCCAGCAGGTCCAGGTCCCGGCGGATCGTCGACTCGCTCACCTGAAGGCTCTCGGCCAGCTCCTTGACGGACGCCGCCCCCTTCGTGCGCAGCGAGGACACGATCTGCGCGCGTCGCTTGCTCGAGGTCACGCAGGGGAACGTAGCACTCATGACCGACTTCGGTCATCACCTGGTGGAAAGTTGCTCGAACTCCGTCATACGCGCACCTGACCTGCACATATCCCGGTCAGCGCATGGAAAGAGTCAGTCAACGCGGTCAAGATCGGCTCCGTTCACCACGGGCGGACGGTCACCGTCTGTCAGGACGGGCGGTCAACCGCCCCGTCGTGCACCATGGAGAGGTGACGCAGGTTGTAGAAGATCGGTCGGAAACGGCCCCCGGACTGGCGGTGCTCGCGGACCTGGTCGCCGACGGCGACGTGGTGGTGCTGAGCGGCGCCGGACTCTCCACCGAGTCGGGCATTCCGGACTATCGGGGCGAGACCGGCCGGGGGCGGCGCGCCGAGCCGATGACCTATCAGCGCTTCACCGGGGACACGGAGGCGCGGCGCCGGTACTGGGCGCGCAGCCATCTCGGCTGGCGGCACATCGCCGGCGCCCGCCCGAACGCGGGCCACCGCGCGGTCGCCGAGCTGCAGCGGCGCGGCCTGCTGGCGGGGATCATCACCCAGAACGTCGACGGGCTGCACCAGGCGGCGGGCGCGGACGGCGTCGTCGAGCTGCACGGCGGCCTCGACCGGGTGGTGTGCCTCGGCTGCGGCGAGCGCACCCCGCGCACGCGGCTGGAGGAGTGGCTGCGCGCCGCGAACCCCGGCTGGGACGCCCGCCCCGACATGATCAACCCGGACGGCGACGCGGTGCTGTCGGACGCCGACGTCGCGTCCTTCCGCACGGTGGACTGCGCGCGCTGCGGCGGGCTGCTGAAGCCCGACGTGATCTTCTTCGGCGAGAACGTGCCGCCCGCGCGGGTCCGCGACTGCTACGCGCTGACCGAGTCCGCCGGGACGCTGCTGGTGCTCGGGTCGTCGCTGACGGTGCTGTCGGGGTACCGGTTCGTCCGGCACGCGGCGCGGCACTCCGTCCCCGTGGCGATCGTCAACCGGGGCGCGACGCGCGGCGACCCGCACGCCCTGGTGACGCTGGACGCGCCGCTCGGCGCGACCCTGGAGGAGCTCGTCGCCCTGACCTCCTGACGGCCGCCCTCCCGACGACCGCTTTCCCGACGACCGCTTTCCCGACGACGGCACGGCCGCGTGCGCGGTTCGGGGAAACGGCGGGTACCTCCGTCTCCGTCCCGCTACGGTGATCATCATGGACATGGGGGCGGAGGACATCGCGGGCCTGCTCGCGCGGCTGCTGGCGGAGGGGCACGGGCTGCCCGCGGCGGCGGACGGCGCGGAGGTCGACGTGGCGGGGACGGGCGTGCGGATCGCGATCGCCGCGCCGCAGCCGCAGGACAACGGGCTCGTCCAGCTGCCGATCGGGGTGTCGCATCCGAGCTTCGGCGGGATGTTCGCCTGGGACCAGGCGGTGGGCGTGCCGGGCGCCGACCGGCATCCGGCCGCCGACGCGCTCGACGGCTGGACGCACACGGTGTTCCCGGTGTTCGCCGCCGCCCTGCTGCCCGGTAGCGACCTCGCCGCGCACGCCACCGCGGAGCCCCTGGAGGGCGGCGACCGCAAGGCGGAGGTGTTCTACGGGCCGGTCGCGACGCGCGACTTCGGCGGCCTGACCGACGCCGACCGGTCGGCGATGGCGGACCGCCCGCCGACCCGGGTGGTGATCGAGGAGCTGTTCACCGGGTACGCGCTGCCGGACCGCCCGGTGTGGGTCTTCACGTTCTGCGCACGGCTGCCGTCCGGGCCGGTCACGGAGGTGACGCTGCTGAACGGCGAGGCGGGCTCGTCGTTCGGGCACATCGCCGACCATCTGCCCTGGCAGGGGCACGGCTCGGTCAAGTCGTGGGCGCTGGTCGTGCCGCGCGGCTGAGCGGCGGGCGGGCCGTCCGGGCGGTCAGGTCCAGCCGAGGCGGGCCAGGTTCGTGACGGGCGGCTCGCCGCCCGCTTCGGTGAAGGCGCGCAGCGCGGCGACCAGCGCGCGGCGCTGCTCGGGCGGCATCCGGGAGACGACCGCGGCGATGTCGGCGCGGCGCCGGGCGGTGACGTCCCCGACGATGGCGCGGCCCGCGCCGGTGAGCTGGAGACGCACCTCCCGGCCGCTCGCGGGGCTGGCCCGCCGGTCGACCAGGCCGGCGGCGGCCAGCCGGTCGACCATCCGCAGCGCGGTGGAGGGGTTGACCTCCAGCAGACCGGCGAGCGTGACGAGCTTCGCCGGCCCCTGCGTCGAGAGCACGACCAGCAGGCGGAACTGCGGCGGCGTGACGGCGTCCTCCACGGCGGCGAGGGACCGCGCCGAGATCGCCACGAGCAGCCGCGACGCGGTCAGCAGGGCCGAGGTGACCTCGTCGGCGCCCCCGTCCGCTTCCACGGTCATGACGACTTTCTACCGCTCCGGTGCCCGGCGCCGCCAGCGCCGCCCCCGCCCGGCGCGCGGAGGGCGGGGGCGGCGGGTCCTCAGTCCCGGCCGGCGCCGTCCGGGAGCAGGTCGGCGAGCAGTTGGGCCAGGTGGCGGGGCCGGGCGCCGGTGCCCGCCTCGATCTGCGTCCGGCAGGAGAACCCGTCGGCCAGCACGGTGGTGCCGGGCCCGGCGTCCTTGACGGCGGGCCACACGCCCTGCTCGGCGATCTTGGTGGAGACCTCGTAGTGGCCGTTCTCGAAGCCGAAGTTCCCGGCGAGGCCGCAGCAGCCGACGTCGAGCGTGTCGACCTCCACGCCGGCGCGGGCGAGGACGCGCTCGTCGGTGCCGAACCCCATGACCGCGTGCTGGTGGCAGTGCGGCTGGGCGATCGCGCGGACCTTCGGCCGGTCCAGCCCGGCGACCACGTCGTGGGACGCGCCGGGCGAGGGGCCACCGGACTCCTCCTGATGCTGGTCGAGCAGCTCGGCGAGGGTGCGGGTCTGGTCCCGCAGCCGCTTCACGTCGTCCTCGACGCGGTCGCCCTCCATCAGCTCGGGCGCGTCGGCGCGGAAGACGGCGGTGCAGCTCGGCTCCAGCCCGACGACGGGGATCCCCTCGCGCAGCCGCGGCGCCAGCGCGCCGACGGTGCGGCGCAGCACGCGCGCCGCGACGCCGAGCTGGCCGGTGGAGATCCAGGTCAGGCCGCAGCACAACGGGACCGGCGGCACCTCCACCTGGTACCCGGACGCCTCCAGCACGCGGACGGCGGCCTTGGCGATGTGCGGGTGGAAGTTGTTGGTGAACGTGTCGGGCCACAGCACGACCCGGCGGCCGCCGGTGCGCGCCGGGCGGTGCTTGAACCAGTCGGTGAACCGCTCGGAGGCGAAGCGCGGCATCCGCCGCTCCGGGGCGATGCCGCCGAGCCGCTTGACCACCCGGTCCAGGCCGGGGACGTTCAAGGCGGTGTTGGCCGCGCCAGGCGCCACCGAGGCCATCTTCGCCCACAGCGGCAGCCAGCCCATCGTGTAGTGCGCCGCCGGGCGGATTCGCCCGGCGTAGTGGTGGGACAGGAACTCGGCCTTGTAGGTCGCCATGTCGACGTTGACGGGGCAGTCGCTGCGGCAGCCCTTGCAGGCCAGGCACAGGTCCAGGGCGTCGCGGACGTCCTCGGACCGCCACCCGTCGGTGATGACGGCGGCGCCGCCGGGGCCGGGCACCGCCGGGTCGGGCGTCCCGTCCTGCGGCATGCCGCGCATCATCTCCATCAGGATGCGGGCGCGTCCGCGGGTGGAGTGCTCCTCCTCCCCCGTCGCCCGGTAGCTCGGGCACATGACGCCGCCCGATGAGGCGCGGCACTTGCCGATGCCGACGCAGCGGGACGCCGCGTGGGTGAAGCGGTGCTTGTCACCGGGGAAGGAGAAGCGGGTCTCCGGCTCGGCGGGGTCGTAGCCGAGATGGTCGAGGTTGTCGTCGAGGCGGTAGGGGTGGACGACCTTGCCCGGGTTCATCTTCCCGCGCGGGTCGAAGATCGCCTTGAGCATCCCGAACAGCCGGACGACCTCGTCGCCGAACATCAGCGGCAGCAGCTCGCCGCGGGACTGGCCGTCGCCGTGCTCGCCCGACAGCGACCCGCCGTAGTCGACGACGAGGCGGGCGGCGCGCTCGATGAACCTGCGGTAGTTGCCGGTGCCCCTCTCGTCCTCCAGGTCGAACGGGATGCGGGTGTGCACGCAGCCCTGCCCGAAGTGGCCGTAGAGCGCGACGGGGCCGTAGCCGAACTCGTCGATGAGCCTCTGGAAGTCGCGCAGGTAGTCGCCGAGCCGTTCGGGCGGGACGGCAGAGTCCTCCCAGCCCTCGTGGGTGTCGGGCTGCCCGGGCGGGTAGGCGGTGGCGCCGAGCCCGGCCTCGCGGACCTTCCAGAGCCGCTCCTCGAGCGAGGGGTCGTGCACGAAGGTGCAGTGCGGCGGGTCCGGCTCGTTCTCCAGCCGCTCGATGAGGTCGTGGGCGCGCCGGCCGGCCTCGTCCTTGGTGTCGCCGCCGAACCGGACCATGAGCCACCCGGCGCCCTCGGGCATGTCCTTCAGGACGGCGGGCCCGGCGAGCCTGTCCTGCCTGGCGAGGTCGAGGAGCGTGTCGTCCATGCCCTCGAGCGCGAGCGGCTCGGCGGGCAGGACGCGCTGCACGGCGTCGCCGGCCGCGAAGATGTCGTCGTAGCCGAGCACCGCCAGCGACTGGTACGGCGGGACCGGCACCAGGCGGATCTCCGCGCGCAGCACGGTGACCAGCGTCGACTCCGACCCGACCAGGGCGCGCCCGACGTCGAAGCCCTTCTCGGGCAGCAGCGAGTCGAGGTTGTAGCCGGACACGCGGCGCGGGATGTCGGGGTAGCGGGTGCGGATCAGCTCCATGCCGTCGTCGCGGAGCGCGCGCAGCGCCCGGTAGATCTCGGCGCGGCGGCCGCCCTCGGCCTGGATCCGCTCGTACTCCTCGTCGGAGGTCGGCCCGACCCACATACGCACGCCGTCGTAGGTCAGCACCTCCAGCCGGACCACCGAGTCGACCATCTTCCCGTACGCCTGCGCCGACGCGCCGCACGAGTTGTTGCCGATCATCCCGCCGATCGTGCAGGTGTCGTGGGTGGACGGTTTCGGCCCGACCATCAGCCCGTGCTCCGACAGCGCCTCGTTGAGGTCGTCGAGGCACGCGCCGGGCTCGACGATCGCGGTCCGCCGCTTCGGGTCGACGGAGACCAGGCTCCGGCAGTACTTCGACCAGTCGATGACGACGGCGGTGTTGCAGCACTGCCCGGCCAGGCTCGTCCCGCCGCCGCGCGACAGCACCGGGGCGTCGTGCTCGGCGCAGACGGCGACCGCCTCGGCGCCGGCCTCGACGGTGCGGGGCACCACCACGCCGATCGGCGGCTGCTGGTAGTTCGAGGAGTCGTGCGCGTAGGCGGCCCGCGATCCGGGATCGAAGCGGACCTCGCCGTCCACCCGGTCGGCCAGGTCGCGGCGCAGCGCCGCGGTCCTCCACTCCCCGTCGCCGCCGGGGCCCTCCCCGGTCCCGTCCCGCCCCGCGTGCCTACCCGCTCCCAGCTTGCCCACCTGACGCAGTCGCTCCGCCGATACAGACATGCAGGAGCGCATACCCGGGTCGCGCGATTCAATCCGAGGGCGCAGCGGCGCGCCCGACGCGGCGGCGCCGCTTCCGGCCTCCGCGATCCCGCCTGCCGGGCGCCCGCTTTGGGATAGGGTGTCGGCCGATTCATTTGATCTTGTCGCGGGGGACGTCGTTGCAGGGTGCCCGACCAGCTGGTGATCTCACGCCCGAGCTGCTCCGATCGCCGGTCTGGCACGACCGGCAGGTCCAGTCCGCGGGCATCCCGCTCTACGACGTGCCGCTGGTCACGGTCGGCGGCGGGCTCGGCTCGTTCACGCTGGTGGACGTCCTGCGGATCCAGGGGGTCGCGGCGGGCGCCATCCGGGTGCTGTCCAGCCGGGACGCGCCCTGGGAGTCGTGGGAGTACCTGACCCGGGTGTCGCAGCTGCCGGCGGGCGAGCGGATCCGCTCCGACGCCGGGGCCCGGCCCGACAACATCTGGGGGTTCCCGTCGTACGCGCTGCACGAGGCGTGGCGGGACAAGTCGGTCAAGCTGCTGTGGCAGGTGCTGACCGAGCCGATCCTCAGCGACTTCTTCAGCCCCCGCGCCGCCACGGTGTTCGAGACCGTCCGCCGCGAGGCCGAGCGGATCTCCTACTGGCAGATGCTCTCCAAAGGGCAGGTACGGATGGTGCGGCGCCGCGCGGGCGGCGGCTACTTCACCGTCCTGACGCCGCCGCCGGGCACGTCCGCGACCAAGCGTGTCGTGATGCGGTCGCAGTACGTGCACCTGGCGGTCGGCTACCCCGGCCTGAAGTTCCTGCCCGACCTGCAGCAGTTCCGCGAGACCCACAACGACTACCACCGCGTCGTCAACGCCTACGAGCCGCACGAGCACGTGTACGAGACGCTGAAGTCGCGTCCGGGCGTGGTCGTGGTGCGCGGCGCAGGGATCGTCGCGTCCCGCGTGCTGCAGCGGCTGATGGACGACCGGGAGCGGTTCGGGTTGCAGACGCAGATCGTCCACATGTTCCGCACGTTCGTCACCGGCGCGCACGGCTCGGGTCCGTGGATGCGGCGCAAGGGCGGCGACGGCTGGGCGTACCAGGCGTTCACGCTGCCGAAGTCGGCGTTCGGCGGGCAACTGAAGGCGCAGTTCCGGCGCGCCGGGCCGGAGCGGCGCGCCGCGCTGTCCAAGGCCGTCGGCGGGACGACCACGCCGCGGCTGCGCCGCTGGCAGGAGCAGATGCGGCAGGGCCGCGCCGGCGGCTGGTACCACCCGTTCCAGGCCGTGGTGGACCGGGTCGAGCCGACTCCGGACGGGCGGCTGGTGTCGCTCACCCGCAGCGACGACGGGCGCCTCGGCCGGTACACCTCCGACTTCATCATCGACTGCACCGGGCTGGAGGCCGACATGCCCGAGCACCGGGTGCTGGCCGACCTGCTGCAGTACGGCGGCGCGCGGCGCAACGGGGCGGGCCGCCTCGCGGTCGGCGAGCACTTCGAGGTGCTCGGCGCCGAGAGCGAGGGCGGGGTGCTGTACGCCTCCGGCGCCGCCGCCGCGGGCAACCACTTCCCCGCCGTGGACAGCTTCCTCGGCATGCAGACCGCGGCGCTGGACATCGCCGAGGACCTGGCCCGGCGCGGGTTCTGCTCGCGGCTCGGCCCGGTGCGGTCGACCGGCCAGTGGATCAGGTGGATGAGGGGCCGTCCCCTCTGACCCGCCGCCCGTCCCGCCCCCCCTGCCCGGCCTCTCCTCCCTCAACGCCCTCCCCCACGCAGGAGCTCCCACCGTGATCCCCACCCTCGCCGGACGCCTGCAGACGCGGATCTTCGTGCTGGCCACGGTCGGCGCGCTGCTGACCGCGCTGGTCGTCCCGGTGCTGCCGGGCAGGCCGGGCTCGCTCGGCACGGCGTACCGGACGGCGTTCCTGATGCTCCTCGCCGTGATGGCGGTGGGCCTGGTGTGGGAGCTGCTGTACCACCTGCTGATGCAGTTCCGCTGGGACAAGGACTGGCCGACGCTGTTCGGGCTGGTCACCATGGTCCCGGAGGGCGCCGTGATGTGGCTGCTGCTGAACACCGGGCTCGTTCCCGGCGTCGGAGACCATGTGTCGGCGTCGATGTTCGTGACGATGTTCGTGGTCGTGTGGCTCGGCCAGTGGCTGTTCCTCAACGGGCCCATGCGGGTGCTCTCCGTGCGGTGGAGGCTGCGCGGCGGACGGCTGCTGTGACCGGCGGGGCGCGGGCGTTCGCGCGGCCGCTGCCCGGCGACGGTCTCGTCGCGCAGGAGGGCGAGCTGTCGCTGGTGTGCGCGGCGCCCGACGCGGTGACGGCGCCTGTGGTGGACGCGCTGCTGACCGCGCTGCAGGAGGTCGCGGAGGCGGGCGGCGACGGGGCCGAGCTCGTGCGCCGCGCCGCGCG
>NZ_JBEYYT010000354.1:0-10124 GCF_040645715.1 Spirillospora sp. NPDC046719
GCCGGGTCGACGACCCGCTCGCCGGCCATCACCCGGCGGACGGCGTCCGCGAGCGCCTCGGCCCGCGCGTCCTTGACCACGAACCCGACGGCGCCCGCGCCCATCGCGCGGCGCAGGTAGCCGGCGCGGCCGAACGTCGTCAGGATCACCACCCGGCAGTCCGGCGCCTTCTCGGCGAGCACCGCCGCCGCGGCCAGCCCGTCCACGCCGGGCATCTCGATGTCGAGCAGCGCCACGTCCGGCCGGTGCTCCAGGACCGCGCCGACCACCTCGTCGCCGCGGCCGACGGCGGCGACGACCTCGAAGTCGTCCTCCAGGTCGAGCAGCGTCGCCAGCGCCGTGCGGATGAGCTCCTGGTCGTCGGCGAGCAGCAGCCGGATCGTCATGTGCGCGCACCCTCCGCGGTCCCGACCGTCACCTTCAGCCGCCAGCCGCGCGGGCGGACCGGGCCGGCCTCCACGCCGCCGCCGGCCGCCTCGACCCGCTCCCGCAGCCCGGTGAGCCCGTTCCCGCAGGACGCGGCGGCGCCCACCCCGTCGTCCAGTATCTCCACGCCCGCGGGCGACAGCGTCACCGTGCAGCGGGTCGCGCGCGCGTGCCGGACCACGTTCGTCAGGCCCTCGCGCACCACCCAGCCGAACAGCTCCTGGTGGGCGGGGTCGACCATCTCCGTCGCCGCCGGCAGGTCGGCGGCGACGCCCGCGGCGCGCAGCACCTCCCGGCCCCGCGCCAGCTCGCCCGCGAGGGACACCTGCCGGTACCCCGACACCGCGGCGCGCACGTCCGTCAGCGCCTGCCGCGCCAGCTCCTCCACCGCGGTGATCTCCTCCACCGAGCGGGCGGAGCCGCTCTCGGCGAGCCGCCGGGCGAGCCCGCTCTTGACCGTGATGACGGTCAGCGAGTGGCCGAGCAGGTCGTGCAGGTCGCGGGCGATCCGGGCGCGCTCGGCCTCCGACGCCAGCCGGGCCACCTCGGCGCGCGCCTCCAGCAGCTCCGCGTTGGCGCCGGCCATCTCGGCGTACGCGTAGACGGTCATCGTGGTGAACACGACCATCAGCGCGGTGAGCAGGTCGGGACCGGTGTGCCACGGCCGCACCGCCCACGGGACGATCAGCGGGGGCAGCGCCCCGGCCAGCACGATCAGCGCGATGCGCCGGCGCAGCGTCAGGGCGGTGAGGGCGGTGATGACCGCCCACAGGTAGAAGGCCAGGTTCCGGGCGAACGGCAGCTCCGCGAGGAACAGCACGACCATGACGCCGTGGAAGAGCCAGAGCCGCCCGCGGTCCCGGCGCACGACCGCCCCGCCCGCGAGGACGTAGGCGACCGCGAACGCCCCGGCGATCGCGAACCCGGCCGCGGCGGCGGCCCCCGAGGAGTACTGCGCCACCCCGAGCGCCGTCACCGACGGGTACACCAGCATCCCCGTCGCCAGCGCCGTCCGGCGCCAGCCGCGCGCCCACCGGTGCGGGTCGGCGCCGTGCTGCTTCGGGGGCGGGCCGCCGTCCGGCGGCCGCTCCACGGCGTCCTGCATGCCCGGCACGTTACCGGCCTCCCGTCGCCTCGTCCGCGTTCACTTGGCGGCGAACAGTGCCCGCATGCGGCCGCGGGCGGTGATGAGGACGACGCCCAGCAGCAGCACCCCGCAGACGGCCTGCTCGATCCGCATCCACGGGGGGAGGAAACCGGGCAGCGAGACGATCACGACGATGGCGGCGGTCATCACCGCCGACAGGATCCGCAGCCGCCGGAACGCGCCCCGGGAGCCGCGGGCGGCGCGGTGGGCGAGCGCGAACGACAGCACGGAGGCGAGGGCGACGATGCCGCCCCGCACCCAGACGGTGTCGTTCACCATCGAGCGGTGGTCGCGGAGGAGGAACGCGGCTCCCATCGTGAGCCAGCTGAGCGCGAGGTAACCGCCGGTGAGCAGCTTCAGGTCGCGGAAGGCCCGCAGGTTCTGCGGGTGACGGAGGTCCTGGAGGGTGCCGTTCTCGTTCTCGTTCATACCGGAAATGGTCCGCGCGGGGGCCCGGTCACCGGCAGTGAGACGGCGCATCACCCGCCCATGACATTCGTCATGGGACGGCCGTTCGCGCTGCGGACGCCGAGCGCCCGGAACAGGAACGCGGTGAGCTGGGCGGCGGCCGCGGACGCGCTCTCCCGCGCCGTCCCGGTGAGCTGGTGCTCGAACGCCCGGCCGAGCGCGGCCCGGATCGACCGCGCGTCCGGCTCCGGGTCGGCCCAAGGCAGCGACCCGTCCGCCCGGCCCGCCGCGAGGATCTCGGCGATCAGCGCCTCCTGCTCGGCCACCGCGCGGGCGCGCTCCTCGGTGCAGCCGCGGGCCCGCACCGCCTCGCCCGAGGCGAGCGCCAGCGCGCGGCGGCGGCGACGGTCGTCGGCGGTGATCCGGAGCATGCCGTCGACCACCGCGCGCAGCGCCTCGGGCGGGCCCGCGGCGGACGCCGCCCACGAGCGCATCTCCGCCGTCATCAGCGCGCCGTCGCGCCGGAACATCGCCAGCAGCAGCGCGTCCTTGGACGCGAAGTGCCGGGCGAACGCCTCGCCCGGCAGCCCCGCCGCCGCGATCACGTCGCCGACGGTCACCGGCACGCCGTTCGCCGCCAGCAGGCAGCGGTACGCGGCATCGATGATGCGGACCCTCTCGGCGGCCTCTCCCGGTGCCGTCACGGCCCCTCCCCGCACGCCATCGTCCGGACGTCCCGGACGCCTCACCGGGCTCCGGGAGCCTCCAGCCTAACCCGGCGCCCGGCCGCCCGTCCGCCTCCACGAAGGCCACGCTGGGGTGGCCGCGTGGCACGGTCCACCTCGCTCACCTGCGCGGACTCGCGGGCACCGGCGCCGCGCCCGGGACCCGGTCCGGCGCTACACTCGCGTCCCGGTAGAGATCATCGCGCGGATCCGCCGTCCCGCCGGAGGGTCCCCGGGCGAGAGGGACCGGCGTGCACATCTCGATAGCGGACCTCGCGGACGGCGCGGCGGACGCGCCTCCGCTCGACGGCGACGGCGCGGTCCGCGCCCCCCTCGCCGTCGTGGACCTCGCGCCCGCCGACGCCGCGGGCGTCGAGCGCGCCGCGCGCCGCGCCCGGGCCTGCGACCGCGTCCTCGTCGGCGTCGGCTCCGGCGACCCCGCGCTGGTCCGCGCCCGCGACGTCACCCTCACCGGGGCGGCGGACGCCGGGCCGGAGTGCGTCGCCGCCGGCGCCCCGGCGGAGCGCGCCGCGGCGCTGCGGGACGCGGCGGAGCGCAACCCGCAGGCGGCGCTGGTGCTGCGCGACGTGCTGCGCACCACCGCCGGGATGGACGTCCCGGCGGCGCTGGACGTGGAGTCCTACGCGTACTCGGCGCTGCTCGGCGGGGCGGAGTTCGCGCGGTGGCTGGCCTCGCGCGGGCCGCGGCTGCTGCCGTCCGACGTCCCCGACCCGGTCCTGCTGTCCCGGGACGGGGACGTGCTGTCGATCACGCTGAACCGGCCGCAGCGCCGCAACGCCTACGGGCGCCAGCTGCGGGACGCGCTCGTCGACGCCCTCCGCCTCGCGCTGCTCGACGACGGGATCGCCCGGGTCGTCCTGGACGGCGCGGGCCCGGTGTTCTGCTCCGGCGGCGACCTGGACGAGTTCGGCACCGCGCCCGACCTGGCGACGGCGCACTTCGTGCGGACCCGCGCGGGCGCGGCCCGGCCGATCCACCGGCTCGGGACGCGCATCGAGGTCCGCGTGCAGGGCGCCTGCGTGGGCGCCGGCGTGGAGCTGCCCGCCTTCGCGGGCCGCGTCGTCGCGGCGGCGGACGCGACGTTCCGGCTCCCGGAGGTGGCGATGGGCCTGATCCCCGGCGCGGGCGGGACGGTGTCGCTGCCGCGCCGGATCGGCCGCTGGCGCACCCTGTACCTCGCGCTCACCGGCGAGCCGGTCGACGCGCGCACCGCGCTCGCCTGGGGCCTGGTCGACGACGTCCGGCCGTGAGGGCGGCCGGAACCGCGCCGGACCGCGTCGGATAACGTCTCGACCGTGCGACCCACCATCTCCGAGCAACCCGAACCGCGCCTGGAAGAGCGGCACTCCGTCCTGGAGCTCCTGGACCTGGAGGAGCTCGACCGGGACCTGTACCGCGGCGCCCTCGTGTTCGACGACCCGTACCCGCTCTACGGCGGGCAGGTCGCGGCGCAGGCGCTGCGCGCGGCGGGCGGCACCGTCCCGGAGGGCCGGCTGCCGCACTCGCTGCACGGCTACTTCCTGCGCGGCGGCGACGCCGCCCGGCCCACGATCTTCCGGGTCGACCGGGACCGCGACGGCCGCTCGTTCTCCGCGCGGCGCGTGGTCGCCCTGCAGGGCGGCGAGGTCATCTTCAACATGTCGGTGTCGTTCCAGCGGCCCGCCGAGGACGAGGACCGCCAGGTGCATCCCGCCCCGGACGCGCCCGGCCCCGAGACGCTGCCCGACGCGGAGATGCCGCGGCTGTTCTCGATGGACAGCCGCGTCCCGCCGCAGCCGTACCCGGCGTCGGACTTCCCGACCCGGCTCTGGTCGCGCTGCGACGAGCCGCTGCCGGACGACGACCTGCTGCACGCGTGCGTGCTGACGTACCTGTCCGACATCTCCTCCGGGCTGTCGGCGCTGCACGACGGGACGGCCCGGTCCGGGTCCAGCCTCGACCACGCGGTCTGGTTCCACCGGCCCGTCCGGATGGACGACTGGGTGCTGATGGACCTCGTCCCGCTGACCGTCGCGTCGGGGCGCGGCCTGTATTCGGGAACGATCCACACCCGCGGCGGCTCCCTCGTCGCGAGCCTCACCCAGGAGTGCCTGTTCCGCACCCCGCGCGACCGTCCCGCCTCCTGAGCGGGCTACGCCGCCGCGGGTGCTCAGCGCCAGGTGTCGTTCGCGGTGTGCGGAGAGGTGCCGGTGATGTAGACGCGGTTGGCGCCGCACGGGGGCCTGGAGGGGTATTGCGCGGGTGCTTGCAGACTGTGGTGTCATCCCGTGCATGTGTTCGAGGGCAAAACCATCGAAGCTGCAGACTGTAATGCTATGGTCACGGAGTGAAGGTCGTGGTGCAGGTCAAGCTCATCCCCGACGTCGTACAGGCGTCGGCGCTGGAGCGCACCCTGCACACGGTCAACGAGTGCGCGAATCAGGTGTCGGCCGCCTCGTTCGCGACCTACGGGCTCAAGGGATCGGTCAAGGATCTGCGGTCGATGGCCTACGGCGAGCTGAAGGCCCGTGGTCTGGGTGCGCAGGCCGCGCAGCACGTCATCAAACGCGTCGCCGACGCCTACACCGCCCTGCGGACCGGTGTCCGGGCCGGGAATCTCGGCGGCGTGGGTTCCAAGCGGCGCCGCAAGGCCGAGTCCAAGCCCATCGCCGTCCGGGCGGACGCGGCGCATACCTACGATGACCGGTGCGCCTCGTGGAATTACGATGCCCAGACCGTGTCCATCTGGACGATGGACGGGCGCCTGAAGAACGTCCGGTTCGCCTGCTCAGCGGGGGCGCTCAAGCAACTCGTCCAGTATCGGAAAGGCGAATCTGACCTGGCCTTCCGAGATGGGAAGTGGTTCCTGGTCGCTACCTGCGAGGTCCCCGAAGCCGAGCGGTACGAGCCGAGGGACTGGCTCGGAGTGGACCGGGGCATCGCCAACCTGGCCACCACGAGCGACGGCGAGAACCATTCGGGGCGGCGCCTGGACCGCTACCGCCGCTGGCAGGCCCGCAAGAAAGCCGAGATCCAAGCCTGCAAGACACGCTCGGCCGCGCAACTGCTCAAAAAGCGGGCCCGCCGCGAGTCACGGCATGCCACCCACGTCAACCACCAGATCTCCAAGACCGTCGTTGCTGTCGCCCAACGCACTGAACGCGGCATCGCCTTGGAGGAGCTCCAGGGCATCCGCGAGCGGGTCACGGTTCGACGCGACCAGCGAGCACGGCAGTCGTCCTGGCCGTTCCACCAGTTGGGGGCGTTCATCGCCTACAAGGCCCGTCGTGCCGGCGTGCCGTTCATCGAGGTGGACCCGGCCTACACCTCGCAGCGCTGCCCGC
This sequence comes from Spirillospora sp. NPDC046719, assembly GCF_040645715.1. Taxonomy (NCBI): domain Bacteria; kingdom Bacillati; phylum Actinomycetota; class Actinomycetes; order Streptosporangiales; family Thermomonosporaceae; genus Spirillospora; species Spirillospora sp. NPDC046719. Next base: position 6,051 of record NZ_JBEYYT010000354.1, read on the forward strand.
GCTGCGGCCACACCGCCAAGGCCAACCGGCCTTCGCGGGACGCCTTCTCCTGTCGCCGGTGCGGCCTCGCTGGGCCCGCCGACGTCGTCGCCGGGGTCAACGTGCGCGACCGCGCACGCCCGGCGTGGGTATTTGTCAACATGCCCCAACCGGCCCCCGCCTCAACGGCGGGACCGGCGATGTGACCCGTGCCCGTCCTCCCATCAAGGACACCCGGGAGCATAAGCACGGCCTTCCGGACCGAGCCGGCACGCTCGGTCCATCAGGACCGAGCAGTTGACGTCGGAGAGGTGGTCCAGCTCGCAGTTCTGGACCTAGGCGGTGTCGGTCCAGTCGTCGTCGTTCCCGGCCGGGTCGAGCTGGTCGGTGCAGGCCTTCGCGACGGAGTTCCAGTTCCATCCCACAGGTTCGCGGTGACGTCACTGGCGTTCAGGGCGGGTGCGGCGGCGCGGGCCGTCCCGTCCGGGGACGGGACGGCGAACGGCGCGGCGGCGCCGATGAGGAGGGCGGCGGCGATGATCAGGGAGCGTGCGGGGGTTCCACGGTGCATGTCGGCGAACTCCTGTCACAGGGCACATGGCGCGTGCCTGAGGGGGTGGGGGACGGCCGTCCGCGAGCACCGTGAGAATGCTCTCTTCTTGCAGCCGGGTCAAGAGATTGCGCAAGATTTCATGTCTCTTGCAGAAAACCGGGCCGTCACGCGCCTTCGGTCTTCGCCGTGTCCCGCGCGTTCGCGCGCTCCCGCTGCGGCGCCACCGTGTACTTCGGGTCCTCCGCCGACCGCATGCCGGCGTAGAACACTCCGAACCGCGTGCACGCCGAGCCCGCCAGCAGCGCCGCGCCGCTGACCGCCGCCGCGATCCGGCTGCGCCCGCCGAGCACCGCGCCTCCGGCCGCGCCCGCGGCCGACAGGATCCGCGCCGCCCGCATGAGCCGGCCGCCCTTGTCCTGCCGGTACGGCTCCGCGAGCATCCCGAGCCGGCGCTCCATCAGCTTCACCGCGGCCAGGTCGAGCCCCGCGCCGAGCACGGCGGCGCTGCGCATCGGCGCCGTCTCGGTGACGGGCGCGGCGAGCAGCGCCATCCCGGACGCGGCGGCGGTGGCCGAGCCGACGAACACCAGCGGCATCTCCCGGTAGCCCTCGTGCCAGGCCGGCACCGCCGTGTCGGCGATGAGGACGGCGGTGTAGGTCGCGACCACCGGCCCCAGCGCCGCGGCGCCCACCGTCGCGGCCCTGCCCAGCGGCTTGAAGAGCCCGGTCGCGTCCAGCACGGCGGCGGCGCCGGCCGCCGGCCCGTAGGCCGCCAGCACCCACGAGCCCATGCTCATCGGCGAGGTCGGCTTCATCACCCGCAGCATGTTGACGAACCGCGCGGGACGTCCGAGGTCGTGGATCAGCGCGGCCGCCGATCCCGCGATGGCGGCCAGCGAGGAGATCTTCAGCGCCCGCGCGGCGGCCGGGCGCCCGGTCAGCTCCGCGCCCGCCGCCAGCACCGACCCGGCGCCCGCCAGCCCGCCGAGGAACAGGTAGGCGGCGACGTCGGACGCCGCCCAGACCGGCGCGTTCAGCACGGGCTTGCCGTAGTAGGACGTGAACTCGGCCTCGGGCACCATCGCGCGCTCGCCGCGTCCGCCGCGGCGCCTGCGGCGCCCGCCCTTGCCGGTGCCCTGGCCGATCAGGGCGTCCCGGCCGGGACGCCGCCCCTCGGTCCCGGCCTTGGTGACGTCGGACGTGCTCATCGCCCGCCTCCCCGCCGGCCGTGGACGGCGAACAGCGCGGCGGCCCCCGCGGCGAGCGCGGCGGCGGCGGCGCCCGCGTGCTTCCACATGGCGGGCAGGTCCCGCGTGGTGACGACCGGGTCCGGCGGCAGCCCGTACACCTCGGGCTCGTCCAGCAGCAGGAAGAACGCGCCGTCGCCGCCCACGCCGTCCTCCGGGTCGTGCCCGTACAGCCGGGCGTCGTCCACGCCGATGTCGTGCAGCTGGTCGACGCGTGCGGCGGCGCGTTCGCGCAGCTCGTCCAGCGGGCCGAACTGGATGGAGTCGGTGGGGCACGCCTTGGCGCAGGCCGGTTCGAGGCCGTCGCCGATCCGGTCGTAGCACAGGGTGCACTTCCAGACGCGGCCGTCCTCCTTGCGCTGGTCGATGACGCCGTAGGGGCAGGCGGGCACGCAGTAGCCGCAGCCGTTGCAGACGTCCTCCTGGACGACCACGGTCCCGAACTCGGTGCGGAACAGCGACCCGGTCGGGCATACGTCGAGGCAGGCGGCGTGCGTGCAGTGCTTGCAGACGTCCGACGCCATCAGCCAGCGGACGCCGGAGTCGGCGTTGCCCATGGGCTTGTCCTGCTCGATGAACGCGACGTGCCGCCAGGTGTCCGCGCCGAGCCCCTGGGTGTTGTCGTAGGACATCCCGGTGAACTCCAGGCCGTCCTCGGGGACCGCGTTCCACTCCTTGCAGGCGACCTCGCAGGCCTTGCAGCCGATGCACACGGAGGTGTCGGTGAAGAAGCCCATGCGCGGCGGGGCGTCGGGGTACCCGGCGTCCTTCGCGACGTCGGGCTCGGCGCCCGCCAGCAGGTTCCGTCCGACCAGCCCGCTCACCGCGGTCACCTCCAGCCCGTGGACAAGGCGGTGCGACCCTTCCCGCCAGGCGGCCTCCTACACCTGGAGGCGCGGGCGGGCCGGCACGACGATGCGACGTAACGGTGCATTGACGACCTTTCGGACGGCTGGATAGCGTCGGAAGATCGTCGAGGAGGCTGCGATGGCGGTGGAACCGTCCGGCTACGCCGGCCCGCTGGACCGCACGCTCGGCCTGGTGGTGACCGCGGCGTCCGACCGGGAGGTCGTCGCCGAGATCGAGGTGACCGGCGGGCTCATGCAGGCGTACGGGATCGTCCACGGCGGCGTCTACTGCGCCGTCAACGAGACCGTCTGCAGCATGGGCGCGGCGCTCACCGTCGGGCTGGAGCACCAGGTCGTCGGGGTCAGCAACCACACGCGCTTCATCCGCGCCGTCCGGGAGGGCCGGCTGACCGCCCGCGCCCGCCCCGTCGACCGGGTCGGCGACCACGTCACCTGGCAGGCGACCATCACCGACGACCGGGACCGCGTCGTCGCCGAGGGCACCGTCAACCTGCTGCGGCTCACTCCGCCGGACGCGCCGGAGCCCGCGACCGGACGGGCGGCGGGGTCATCGGCGGCGGGTTAGCCGGCGGCCGGCCGGCCGCCGGCGGGCCCGGAGGCCGGTCAGTCGGCGGTCATGGCCTTCCACTGGCGGTCGGCGACCGGCCGCCACGCGCCGTGCCGCTCGTGGAAGAGCGCGAACGCCTGCGAGCCGCTCCAGTCGTCCGGCAGCAGTTCGGCGGGCAGCGCCGGATCGAGGAACGGGAACCGCCGCCATTCCTGGACGAGCCGGGCGTGCGCGGCGAACGTCCCGGGATCGTCGGCGGGACGCAGCGCGCGGACCGCGTCGAGGAAGTCCTCGTAGGCGAGCTCGATCTCGTCCAGGTTCCACGCCTGCCGGGCCACGCGGCGCGCCTCGCCGAGGTCGCCGAGGCTCCCGACGAACAGCGTCGAGGTGTCCGCGACGCCGATCTCGGCGAGCACCTCGCGCACCTCGGGCTCGCGCTCGGGATGCGGGCTGACCCACACGCCGGGGGACAGGTTGCCGAGGCCGTTCCAGGACAGCCGGGTCCGCAGCAGGTGCCGCAGCTTCCGGTTCGTCTCCGGGACGGTGGCGAGCACCAGCAGCCACCGCCCGTCCCAGTCGCCGCCGGGCCGGCCGAAGCCGTAGATGCGGTCCGTGCCGTCGGTGAGCAGCCGCCGCCCGGCCGGGGTGAGATGCCAGGCGGTGCGCCGGCCGTGCCGCTCGCCGGAGAGCCAGCCCTCGGTCGCGCTGCGGGCGAGCGCCTGCCGGACGGCCTTCTCCTCCACCCCGACCAGCCCGAGCGCCTCCAGGAACGCGGCCGTCCAGACCGGCTCGCCCGCGGGCAGGACGAACTCGCCGAGGACCGTCAGCAGCAGCGAGCGGGCGCTCGCCGCGCCGAGCTCACGGCGGCGCCGGAAGCGC
>NZ_JBEYYT010000355.1:0-10089 GCF_040645715.1 Spirillospora sp. NPDC046719
GGCGCTGGCGGCGGTGCTCGGCGACCCCGGGCACGCGGACGCGAACGCCGAGGCGGTGCGGCGGATGACGACCGCGCGCCCGCACCTGGTGGACGTCCGCCCGGCGCGTGACGTGCTCGGCCTGGAGAAGGGAACGTTCCTGCACGCGGGACCGCCGCTGGAGTGGGACCGCGCGTCCGGGCCGATGCGCGGCGCGCTGATCGGCGCGATGATGCTGGAGGGCCTCGCGGAGACGCCGCGCGGCGCCGAGCGGGAGCTGGAGCGCGGCGCCGCGGTCCTGGAGCCGTGCCACCACCACGGCGCGGTCGGCCCGATGGCGGGCGTGGTCTCCCCGTCGATGTGGATGCTGGTCGTGGAGGACGCCGAGCACGGCGGCACCGCGTGCTGCTCGCTGAACGAGGGCCTCGGGAAGGTGCTGCGGTACGGGGCGTACGGGCCGGAGGTGATCGAGCGGCTCGCCTGGATGGGCGAGGTGCTCGGCCCGGCGCTGCGGGCGGCCGTCCGGCGGCACGGCCCGCTCGACCTGATGGCGGTCATCGCGCAGGCGCTGCAGATGGGCGACGAGCTGCACAACCGGAACCGGGCGGCGACGTCGCTGCTGCTGCGGGAGCTGGCGCCGGACCTCGCCGCCGCCGAGGAGGTGCCGCGCGACCGGGCCGCCGAGGTGCTCCGGTTCGCCGCCGGGAACGACCACTTCTTCCTGAACGCGGGGATGGCGGCGGCGAAGGCGTGCGCGGACGCGGCGCGGGACGTCGCCGGGTCGAGCATGGTCGTCGCGATGTCGCGCAACGGCACCGACTTCGGCATCCAGGTGTCGGGGACGGGCGACCGCTGGTTCACCGGCCCGGCCGGGGTGCCGGACGGGCTGTACCTCGGCGGGTACGGCCCGGACGACGCCAACCCCGACATCGGCGACTCGGCGATCACCGAGACGGCCGGGACGGGTGGGTTCGCGCTGGCCGCCGCGCCGGCGATCGTCCGGTTCGTCGGCGGCGAGGTGCCGGACGCGGTGGCCGCCACGCAGCGGATGTACGAGATCACCCTCGCGGAGCACCCGGTGCTGCAGATCCCGCTGCTGTCGTTCCGCGGGACGCCCGCCGGGATCGACGTGACGCGGGTCGTGCGGACCGGGATCCTGCCCGTCATCGACACCGGGATCGCCGGGCGGGAGGCCGGGACCGGCCAGGTCGGCGCGGGGATCGTCGAACCGCCGTCGAACGTGTTCAGCGCGGCCCTGCAGGCCCTCGCGGAGATCGCGTAGCGGGTCGGGCAGGGGGTACCGTCCGGGGCATGACCGAGTCGATCACCGGAGCGCAGTACGCCATCGGCGCCGGGCCCTACCGGGCCGTCATCACCGAGTCGGGCGCGAGCCTGCGCGAGCTGACGCACGAGGGGCGGCCGCTGGTGCTGTCGCACGGCGCCGACGAGCCGGCCCCCGCGGCGTTCGGGCACCTGCTGATCCCGTGGCCGAACCGGGTCGACCGCGGCCGGTACGAGTACGCGGGCACCGCCTACCAGCTGGACGTGTCCGAGCCCGACCTGGACTGCGCGATCCACGGGCTCGTCCGGTGGGCGGCGTGGCGGGTCGCCGAGCACACCGCGGACCGGGTCCGGCTGACGCACCGGCTGCTCGCCACCGCCGGGTACCCGTTCCGCCTCGACCTGGAGGTCGAGTACAGCCTGGACGCCGCGGACGGGCTGCGCGTCCGGCTGACGGCCGCCAACACCGGCGCCCGGACGGCGCCGTACGGGCACGGCGCGCACCCCTACCTGACGGTCGGCGTGCCGATCGACCAGTGCACGGTGACGCTGCACGCCGACCGGTACATCCCGGTGAACGAGCGGATGATCCCGGTCGGCGGGGACGCCGACGTCACGGGCACCGACCACGACCTGCGCGACGGGCCGGTGCTCGGCGCGCGGAGGATCGACAACGCGTTCGCCGGGGTGCACCGCGACGAGGACGGGCTGGCCTGGGTGACGCTCAGCGGCAACGGCCGGACCGTCCGGCTGTGGGCCGACGACGCGCACCCCTGGATGGAGATCTACACCGCCGACAACGCCCCGGACCCGCGCGAGGGCCTCGGCGTGGAGCCGATGACCTGCCCGCCCAACGCGTTCGCGTCGGGCGAGGGCCTCGTCGACCTCAAGCCGGGCGAGCGCTTCACCGGCACATGGGGAATCGTGACCCTGCCATAAACGCCCCTTGGCGGCCGTTCGCGTCGGCCATCCCGGGGGGACGTCACCATTGTCGTGAGCGGAAATCCGCGACGGCGACGAATTCTCGGTGACGTTTCCTCCGGGGGGATGGCGACGCGATGAACGAGCACTCTCCGCGGCCGCCGTTCGCGGCCAGGTTCCACGAATGGCGGCGCGAGCGCGGTTCGTGGACGCTGTGCGAGCAGCTCCGCTCCAACGCGCGCGAGCTGGAATCCCTCATCGAGGCGCGCGAGGCTTCGACGGAGATCTCCGCGGAGCACGCGAGGCTGCTGCAGAGCGCGCGCGACGAGCTGCGCCAGGCCCGCGCCGTCATCGATTTCGGCACGCATCGGCGCAGCCCGCGGGCCTCGCACGTGACCGCCGCGCAGCTCCACATCAACTCGGGCCTCTCCCTCTGGTTGCGGACCCTCCCGGCGAGGGAGCTCGAGCCGTGCCTGCCCGGCATGTTCGCCGTCGTCAGGCGGCACCTCAGCGCCGAGGACGAGCGCAGGACCGCCGTCGAGCGGATCGCGCTGGAGGTGCGGGCCGCCCAGGAGGCGTCCAAGGACATCGGCCTGGCGCCCGACCGGCTCATGACGATCGTGGAGGCGCTGAAGGCCGCCTGGGACGCCGAACTGCGCGAGAAGCTGCGCGCCCAGAGCTTCGCGCGCCTCGTCCGGTGGATCACCGCCTTCCTGACCGGCCTCGCGGTCGCGGTCGCGGTGATCTCGATGGTCTGGCCGAGGGCGGTGCCGCTGTGCTTCAACCCGCCGGCGGCGCCCGTGCTGGGAGGCGGGTTCGCCGCCGTCTGCCCCACGGCGTCCAGGGAGCGGATCCCCCAGATGGGCATGGTCCGGGCGACCGCGAGCACCGCCGGCCGGGGCGACTACCTCGCCGTCGAGTTCATCGGGCTGACGGCGGCGAGCATCGCCGCGGCCGCCGCCCTGCGGAAGGTCCGGGGCACGAGCACCGCGTTCGGGATACCGATCGCGCTGGCCCTGCTGAAGCTGCCCACCGGGGCGCTCACCGCCGTCCTCGGGCTCCTCCTCATGCGCGGCGGGTTCGTCCCGGGGCTCAGCGCGCTCGACTCGCCGGGCCAGATCATCGCCTGGGCCGTCGTCTTCGGGTACTCGCAGGAGCTGTTCACCAAGTTCGTGGACCGGCAGGGGCAGGCCGTCCTGGCGGACGTGCGGGGCCCGGCGGAGCCGCCGCGCGCGGCCGTCGTTCCCAGACCGGCGCATCCTTGAACGTTGAATTTCCGAACGCCGTATGAATAGCCGCTCGAACAGTCAACCGATCTTATTCGCGGCTATTTGCCGGAATCTGCCCGGGAGCGGATTGCTCGCTTAACGGGCCGTCCGGGAATCTGGATGGGAACCCGACAGAGAAGGGAAGCGACCGATGACGCAGCAGACCGCTCCGGTCAAGGCACCGCCGTTCCCCGGCCGGAACCTCGAGCAGCCGCCGCCCATGAAGGGCGACGACGTCCGGACGTGGCAGGCGCAGATGGGCGGCCGGGGGTGGACGATCACCGTGGACGGCGTCTACGGCCCGGACTCGGAGGACATCTGCCGCGAGTTCCAGCAGCGCAAGCACCTGCAGGTCGACGGGATCGTGGGGCCGATCACGTGGAAGGCCGCCTGGGAGGCCCCGATCGACTAGGGCACGGGCGAGGGGAGACGGCGCACGACGGCTCCGTCTCCCCTCCTCTGCGCGTGCGTCAGGCCGACTCGGTGACCACGTCGGCGGACGGCGCGTCCTCCACCGGGGCCTTCGGCGCGGGGGCGCTGCCGCGCAGCGGGACCTCCTTGATGAACCACGCGACGACGAACGCGATCGCCGCGAGGACCGTCCCGCCGATGGCGATGCCGTGCACGCCGCTGGTGACGCCGGACTCGAACGCGTCGCGGACGGCGGCGGGGAGCTTGCTCAGCATGTCGGGGGTGACGTGCTGGCCGCCGGAGGCGAGCTTGTGCCCGGCGTCCGCGCCGAGCCTGCGCACCGCCTCGTCCTCGAACCGGTTGTTGTAGATGGAGCCGAGGAGCGCGACGCCCAGCGACCCGCCGACGGTGCGGAACAGGGTGACCGACCCGCTGGCCGAGCCCATGTCGCGCAGCTCGACGCTGTTCTGGGTGACCAGCATCGTGTTCTGCATGATCAGGCCCATCCCGAGGCCGACGCCCATGGTCAGGAACGAGCTGGTGAGCGTGCTCGTGTCGACCTTCAGCATCAGCAGGAGCAGCATCCCGCCGGTCAGCACCGCGCCGCCGATGATCGGGAAGTGCCGGTAGCGGCCGGTGCGGGTGATGAGCTGGCCGCTCATCAGCATCATCGCGAGCATGCCGAACATCAGCGGGAGCAGCAGCAGGCCACTGGTGGTGGGGCTCGCGCCCTGGACGGTCTGCATGTAGAGCGGCAGGTAGTTCACCGCGCCGAACATCGCGGCGCCGACCATGAAGCTGAGGATCTGCGCGGCGGTGAAGTTGCGGCTGCGGAACAGCCGCGGCGGCAGGATCGGCTCGGGCACCTTCGTCTCGGCGACGACGAAGACCGCGAGCGCGACGACGCCGACGACGGCGAGCGCGATGATCCGCGCGGAGCCCCACGGGTACTGCGAGCCGCCCCAGCTCGCGACCAGCGTCACGCACACGATCCCGATGGTCAGCAGGGTCGCGCCGACGTAGTCGATGCGGGCCTTGATGCGGGCGGTGTGCAGCCGCATCCCGAACGCGATGACCAGCAGCGCGATCGCGCCGATCGGGACGTTGACGTAGAACGCCCAGCGCCAGCTGAGGTGGTCGGTGAGGAAGCCGCCGAGCAGCGGGCCGCCGACGAACGCGACCGGCATCATCGCGCCGATCAGGCCCTGGAAGCGGCCCCGCTCGCGGGGCGGCACCAGGTCGCCGATGATCGACATGGCGCCGACCATCAGGCCGCCGGCGCCGAGGCCCTGCAGCGCGCGGAAGCCGATCAGCTCGCCCATGTTCTGCGCCAGGCCGGACAGCATCGACCCGACCAGGAACACCACGATCGAGGTCATGAACATGCCCTTGCGGCCGTACAGGTCGCCGAGCTTGCCCCAGATGGGGGTGGCGGCGGCGGTGGCCAGCGTGTAGGCCGTCACCACCCACGACAGGTGCTCCAGCCCGCCGAGGTCGCCGACGATCGTGGGCAGCGCGGTGCCGACGATCAAGTTGTCGAGCATCGCCAGGAACATCCCGAGCATCAGCCCGAAGATGGCGATGTAGATCTGCCGGGTACTGAGCGCCGGGCGCTCGGCCGTCCCGTGTTCGGTCATGGTCACCTTCCCCTGAGGTCCCGCGACACGGGAACCCACTTACTTGCCGCCCGGCTAGTTATAGTAGCCCTAATCCGGAGGAACCGGTCCCGGTCTCCGGTCCGGAAGGGGCGTCTCCTGACAATCGCCCGGCTCTTGGGGGATCATGGCGGGGTGAACCTCAGCGTCTCCTCGTTCGACGACCTGTCCGCGCGCATCGCCGCCGTCCGCGACGAGCACCGCGAGCGCTTCCCCGGGGGCGCCGACGGCCGCCAGCCGGTGCACACGGTCTACGTCCCGGCCGACCGGTTCTCCCGCTCGACGCCCGCCGACTTCGGCGCGGAGGCGCTGCGCCTGCTGAACACCCACACCCCCGGCGCCGGGTCGTTCGGCGCCGCGTTCGGGCTCGACCCGGAGCTGGCCGGCCCGGTCCGCGAGCGGGTCGCCGCCAAGCTCGCCCGCGAGCCGATCGAGGACGTGCGGATCGACTTCGAGGACGGCTACGGGGTGCGCTCCGACGACGAGGAGGACGCGCACATCGCCCAGGTCGTCGAGGCCGTCGCCGCCGCCTACCAGGTCAAGGGGCTGCCGCACTACTGGGGCGTGCGGGTCAAGTCGTTCGCCGACGGCGGCCACGACCGCGCGATGCGCACCCTGGACGGGTTCCTCACCGCGCTGCGCGACCGGCTGGGGCGGCTGCCCGGCGGGTTCACCATCACCTTCCCCAAGGTCGTCGCGGCCGACCACGTCGCGCTGTTCGTCGAGTACCTGGACCGGCTGGAGACCGCGCTCGGGCTGCCGTCCGGCATCCTGCGCTTCGAGATCCAGGTGGAGACCACCGAGGCGATCTTCACCCCGGACGGGCGGATCGCGCTGCCCGGCATCGCGGCCGCCGCGGGCGGCCGGCTCACCGCCGCGCACTTCGGCGTGTTCGACTACACCGCCGCGCTCGGCCTGCCGCCGGAGGAGCAGCGCCTCGACCATCCCGCCTGCGACTTCGCGCGGCACGTCATGCAGGTCGCGTTCGCCGGGACGGGCGTCCGGCTGTCGGACGGCTCGTCCAACGTGATCCCGCGCAACGACGGCCCGGACGAGGTCAACGCGACCTGGCAGGCGCACGCCGCGCAGGTCGGGCACTCCCTGCGGCACGGCTTCTACCAGGGCTGGGACCTGCATCCCGCGCACCTGCCGAGCCGCTACGCCGCCCTGTACGCCTTCCACCTGACCGGCGCCGACGAAGTGATCGGCCGGGTCCGCGCCTGGCACGAGCAGGCCGCCGCCGGCGGGGTGCTGGACGAGCCCGCGACGATCCGCGCGCTCACCGACCGCCTCCGCCGCGCCGTCGACTGCGGCGCCCTCGACGAGAGCGTCCTGCCCGCGTCCTGACCCACGCGCGTCCTGACCCCGCGCGCGCCCAGCCGCCGTGCTCTATGCCCGGTGCGGGCCGGTGCGCCAGATGGGGCCGATGGCGTTGAGCACGGCGCCGAGCTGCTCCTCCTCGTAGGCGAAGTGCGCGTCCAGCTCGGTGGTGATCCGGTCGAGTTCCGCGCGCACACGGCCGGGGTCGGCGGAGCCGAGGTCGTCCACCATGGCCTGGAGCTTCTTGCGGGCGCCGGTCACCTCGACGTGCTCGCGGCGGAGCCGCTCGATGACCGGCGCGAGGCCGGGGAACTGCGCCTCCAGGCGCGGGAACGCGCGGCCCTCCTCGTTGTCGTGGTGCTCGCCGAGCACGTCGCACACCGACACGCAGTGCTCGCGCAGCTGTCCCCGCAGGTCGGGCAGCGGAGCGGGACGCCCGTCGAGGGAGGCGAGGACGGCGTCGCGAAGGCCGGCGAGCTGCGCGCGCAGGTCGTCGTGGATCCGCACCAGTTCGTCGCCGACGGCCCACGCCCGCCCGTCCAGGTGGGCGCGGTGCAGCGCGACGACCGGGATGACGCGGGACGTCTGGCGCTGGTACTCGGCGTAGGCGGGGACGAGTTCGCCCTGCCGCGCGTACAGCCGGTCGCGCTCCTCCCCCTCGACCGGGAGCGCGACGCCCTCGAAGGTCTCCGTCCCGACCTCGACCGTGACGCGCGGGTCGGCGCGGACGTTGCGGTACCACTCCGGGTCGTGGTCGGCGCCGGCGTTGGACGCGAACACCAGCAGCCGGTCGCCGTCGGCCAGGTACCCGAGCGGCGTGGTGCGCCGCCTGCCGGTCCTGGCTCCGGTGGCGGTCAGCAGCAGCAGGTCGGCGCCGGCGAACGGGCCGCCGACCGCGCCGCCGTTCGCCCGGAACTCCTCGATGATCGCCCTGTTCCAGTCGCTCACGAGCCGGTCTCCTATCCTGGACGCACGGAACGAGACTTTGCTTTGCAAGCAAAGTCTTTTATAGAACAAAGCTATTTTGGACGCAGAGGCATGTCAACCGAAGAGAGCGCGGGACCGGACGTCGACGACGGCATCCGGACGATGCTGCTGCTGATGCCGCGGCTGGTGTCGGCGGCCAAGCGGATCCGGGTCCCGGACGAGCTGGCGGCGTTCGACCTGGCGCCGCGCCACCTGTCGCTGCTGGCCTACCTGCTGTTCGACGGCCCGATGAGCGTCAACGAGCTGGCCGGGCGGCTGGAGGTCGCGCCCGCCACGGTCAGCCTGATGGTCGGCGACCTCAGCCGGCAGGGCATCCTGGAGCGCCGCGAGGACCCCGCCGACCGGCGCCGCACCATCGTGAGCGTCGCCGACGCGCACCTGCCCGCGATCAACGGGTGGCTCGGTCAGGGCGCGGGCGCGTGGCGCACCGCGCTGGAACCGCTCACCCCCGCGCAGCGCCGCCTGTTCATCGACACGCTCCTGACCTACGAGCGCGCCGTCACCGAGGCCCGCTCCCGCTGACCCGGCGAGCCGCCACGACGAGCCGCCACGACGAGCCGACCCGACGAGCCCGGCCCGACGAGCCCGGCTCGTCGGCCCGCCCCGCGGCGGGTCAGCGGTCGCCGGTGAAGGCGGCGAGGTCCTCGGGGGTGTCGATGTCGTCCGGGGACGCGACGCTGTCGCAGGGAACGCGGGTCACCAGGTCGGGATGAGCGCGCAGGAAGCCGCGCGCGCCCGTGTCCCCGACCGCCGCCTCAGCGGCGGCGGCGAAGTGCTCCGCCCGCAGCAGGACGGGGTTGCGCGGCGCGCCCCCGTAGGTCGCCACGGCGATCTCGGCGCCCGCGTCGTAGGCCGCGACGAGCAGGGCGACCGCGGCGGCGGTGACCCGCGGCTGGTCGACGAGCGCGACGACCGCGGCGGGGCAGCCGGGCGGCAGCGCGGCGAGCCCCGCGCGCAGCGACGACCCCATCCCGTCCCGCCAGTCCGGGTTCGGCACCACCACCGCGCCGATCACCTCGACCTGCGCGGCGCCCGCCACCACCAGCACCGGGGCGCAGCCGCCGTCGCGCAGCGTCCGGACGCCCCGGTCGACGAGGCGCTCCCCGTCCAGCTCCACCAGCGCCTTCGGGCGGCCGAGGCGGCTGCCCTCGCCCGCGGCGAGCAGCAGCCCGGCCGGGGGCTCCGCGCCGTTCCGGCTCAACTCCTTCGCGGTCATCCGCCGAGGGTAGCCCGCGGATCAGCCGCCGGCGTGGATCCTGCCGCTGGTGTCGGTGAGCGGCCGCCCCGACCCGCCCCAGCGCAGCTGCACCAGCTCCGCCGCGATCGACACCGCGGTCTCCTCCGGCGTCCGCGCGCCGAGGTCCAGGCCGATCGGCGAGCGCAGCCGCCCGAGCTCCGCGTCGGTGAGGCCCGCCTCGCGCAGCCGCGCGAGCCGGTCGTCGTGGGTGCGCCGCGACCCCATCGCGCCGACGTACCCGGCGCGCGTCCGCAGCGCCACCTCCAGCAGCGGGACGTCGAACTTCGGGTCGTGGGTGAGGACGGCGATCGCGGTCCGCTCGTCGATCGCGCCGCCGGACTCCTCCAGGTACTTGTGCGGCCACTTCACCACGACCTCGTCGGCGTCCGGGAACCGCTTGGGCGTCGCGAACACCGGCCGCGCGTCGCAGACCGTGACGTGGTAGCCGAGGAACTTGCCGACCCGCGCGACCGCCGCCGCGAAGTCGATCGCGCCGAACACCAGCAGCCGGGGCGGCGGCGCGAACGAGTGGACGAACACCGCCAGGTCGTCCAGCCGCCGCTCCCCCTCGCGGCCGTAGTGCCGCTGCCCGGTGAGACCCTGCGCCAGCATGCCGCGCGCGTCGTCGTCGACCGCCGCGTCCAGCCGCGCCGCGTGCGGCTCCCCCGGCGCGAGCGAGCCCGCCGCCCGGGCCCGCCAGACGACGCGGGGCGCGCCGATCCGTCCCGGGCCGGCGACGACCGTCGCGACGGCCACCGGCTCGCGCGCCGCGATCGCCTCGGCGACGTCCGCGAACTCCGGGAACGTCGCGGGGCTCACCGGCTCGACCAGCACGTCCAGGATCCCGCCGCAGGTCAGCCCCACCGCGAACGCATCGTCGTCGGTCACCCCGTACCGCTGGACGACCGGCTCCCCGCTCTCCATCACCGACCGCGCCAGCTCGTAGACGGCGCCCTCGACGCAGCCGCCCGACACGCTGCCGGCGACCTCGCCGCCCGCCGACACCGCCATCGCCGCGCCCGCCGGGCGC
>NZ_JBEYYT010000356.1:0-10081 GCF_040645715.1 Spirillospora sp. NPDC046719
CGACGGGTGAACGTCGCGCCACGGCGCCGTAGTCGGGTACGCCCATGCGGTTCCTCAGGCGAACAGCACGCGGGGATCGTCGCTTCCGCATGCGCAGCGAGCCGTGTCAACGGTGCCCTGGGCGTCGACGAGGAACTCCCGGTGCCCGACCGCTCGGACGGTCGAGGCCGTCACCGCCAGACCGGAGTCCCGCTCGGTGACGGTCCACTCGGCCCGGTTGACGTGCGCACCGGTGCGCTCCGGGCACTCGATGGCCAGCGCGGGCCCGAGCGTGGAGATGATCGCCGCGGGTACCCCCGCGTTGCGCAGCTTCGCGACCCCGTCCGGACGGGCCATGACGATCGGCGTCTCGCGGAAGAGGTCGCCGATCATGGTCTGCCCGCTCAGGGCTTCCAGTGTCTCCCCGGTTATACCGAGGATCGCATGAAGGTCCAGCTCACGATGGAACACCCGGGTGCGCACATGGTCCCAGCCCATCGCCTCCACGCTGCCGTACACCACGCCCAAATTCCGGAGCGCCTCGATGACCGGCTGGAACCAGGCACCTTCATGGCCCGAGAAGCTGACGACCGCCTGATGTCCGCGTTCCAACCCGTGCGCCTCGAGCCGCTCCTGCGTCCAGGCGGCGTCCCTGGCGAGGTCGTCCCAGCCGACCTCGCAGTCGACGGTGCCGTCCGGGCCGGGCACCGGAAGGAGGTAGGCGATCGGCGGATGGTCGAGCATGCAGGCGCGGGAGAGCGTGTCCTGTCGCACCATCACTGCTTCACCACCCTCGGGAACTTGGCCACGCTCCGCACGGTCCGCATGAGGTCCTCCTCGCTTTGCAGTTCCAGCTCGGGCTCCACTCCGGTTCGCTTCGCGATACCGACGCGCAGCCGGTCCGCGAGGTCGGCGGTGTCGCCGGTCAGGGACGGGTCATAGCCGACGCGAACGCGAAGCCGGTCCACCTCGCGGGCAGGCCGGACGATCTGGAAGACGCCGGCGACGGTCTCGGGCTCGGCCTCCACGGCCTGCCACACGTCCCGCAGGACGACCGGCCTGCCGTCGACGAGCGTCTCGTCGCCGCTGCGCCCGGACACCCACATGCGCCCGTGCGTCCGCCCGCAACCGCACACCTCACTCGAGAAGCGCACCAGGTCCTCGCTTCGGTAACGGATGAGCGGCGCCGCGCGGTTGTCGAGGTCGGTGGCGACGAGCTCGCCGATCTCGCCCTCGTCGACCGGCTCGTTGCCGGACGGGTCGAGGCACTCGGCGAAGACGGTGTCCTCCCACAGGTGGAATCCGTTGTGCTCGCCGCACTCCCATGCCGTACCAGTGTCCGCCGCGCTCGTGTACTCGTAGAGCTCGACGCCCCACTCGTTCTGGACCTTCTCCCTCATCCGCGGACTGATCGGCTGTCCGGCGCAGGCGGCGCCCTTCAACGACGCGAAGATCTCCTTGAGGTCGTACTCGTTCTCCAGGTGCTCGAGTTCGACCAGCTGCGGATACATGAGCTGCATGTAGGCGGGCCGGTAACGCCGCACCACATCCAGCGTCTCGCGCATGCGCCCGAACCACGTGTTCGTGGAGATCACGACGGCGCCGAGAGCGTGGTACCCGTAGTCCATCAGGTTGCGGAAGGTGCCCGGAGGGCTCAGCACCCGGTCTCCCGGCCGCAGTCCCAGCCCCCACAGATCCCGGAGTTGCGCGGTGACCAGCGGAGGAGCCCCATCCCAGATCTCCGCGAAGAACTCCGGGTCCCCCGTCGTGCCGGAACTGGAGGTGATCGAGGTCAGCTCGGACGGCCGGACCCGCAGCAGGCCGCCGAAGGGATCGCCCGTGCGCGCCCGGTAGGAACGGACGGCGTCCTTGCCGAAGGACGGGATCCGCTCGCGGAAGTCCTCCAGCGAAGAGATGTCACGGGGGTGGACACCGTGGGAGTCCCAGAGCTCCCGGTAGAACGGCGAGTTCTCGTAGGCGGAGGGCACCAGGTCCAGGACCCGCTGTTCCTGGAGTTCGCGGAGCGCCGTCCGAGACATGGTCTCGACCGCTGGTTCAAGGTATCTGTCATCCGGCATGGGGCCCTCCTCGTAACAGGGCTCGGGAAGGTCGCTCCGAGCGGCGCGGGCGGCCGTGTCGACGATGAGCGGACGGCCGCGGCCCGGCGCGGGCGCGATGGCGCGGCCTCGGGGGGTGTGACGCAGGCCACCTACATCATCAGATAAAGCATTGAATTAGTCAACTGATTCAGCGGTTGTGGGTGAGGCGGCCCGGCACTAGCCCGCAGCGCGGCTCGGCCGCCAGGTCGCGGCGAGCAGGAGCACGGCACCGCCGACGCCGCCGGCCAGCGCGATCGCGACGCCGAGCGATCCACGCAGGTCGCCCTCGACGCCGATCAGCCGGTCCAGTGAGGCCGAGCCCGCTCCGAGCATGGCGAGCGCCGTGCAGGTCACCGCCAGGACGAGGACGTACTCATAGCCGTCACGGAAGACGAAGAAGCCGTTCTTGCGGTGGGCCGTCACGCCTGCCACCACCATGGTTCCGACCACGAACGCGCAGGCGAGCGGCGTGAGGAGACCCAGCACCAGAGCCGCTCCCGCAGCGATCTCACCGGCTCCACTGAGGAGGGCGTGCACCTTCGCCGGCCGCATGCCGAGCGAGGCGAACCAGCCGGCCGTACCCGACACTCCTCCGCCGCCCCACAGGTGGTTGCCACCGTGGACCACCATCGTCGCACCCACGACCACCCGCACGAGCAGGGCAGCCACATCGACCGCGTCCATACACCGTCACCTCGCCGTTCCGGTCCGCCAGCCACCAGGTGAAAGCTAGCAAGTTGTATTTATATAGCTATATTAGAAACAGACCTGCCCTGCCAAGAGAGGACGGCCATGAGCGGCGCACTCCCCTACCGGATGATCGACTTCGACACGCACTCGTACGAGACCACCGACTGCTTCACCCGGTTCATGCCGAAGGACAAGATCGACACGGCCGTTCAGCCGGTGACGCTCGCCTCCGGGGACCAGGCCCTGCTGGCGAACCACCGGATCGTCAACGCCCTGGAGAACCACCTGGACAAGGCCTACGTCCCCGGCTCGCTCGCCGAGATGCTCCGGCAGCGCTCCCAGGGCGACGCGGCCGACGCCGAGCGGTTCTTCGAGGACATGAAGGACGAGTACCTCGACAAGGACGCGCGCCTGGCGAAGATGGACGAGCAGCACATCGAGCGCGCCCTCATGTACCCCGGCGGCTGGGGCCTGCTGGCCGAGGCCTACCTCGACGGGATCGAGCCGCTCTACGACAACCTGCGCTCGTTCAACCGCTGGATGGACGAGGACTGGGGCTTCCACTAC
This sequence comes from Spirillospora sp. NPDC046719, assembly GCF_040645715.1. NCBI lineage: Bacteria > Bacillati > Actinomycetota > Actinomycetes > Streptosporangiales > Thermomonosporaceae > Spirillospora > Spirillospora sp. NPDC046719. The sequence continues at coordinate 3,336 of NZ_JBEYYT010000356.1, forward strand.
AAGGACCGGATCTACGCCCCCGCCATGCTCTCCCTCCGCGACCTGGACCACGCGGTCGCCGAGCTCGACGCCGTCCTGGACGCGGGCGCCCGGTTCATCCTGCTCCCCGCGGGGCCGGCCTACGGCCGCTCGCCGGGCGACCCCTACTTCGACCCGTTCTGGTCCCGCATCAACGAGGCCAAGGCGAACGTCGCCTTCCACATCTCCGAGTTCCACTACCAGGCCAACGTCGCCTCGCACTGGGGATGGGGCCTCGTCCCGCCCTTCCAGTTCTCCGCGTGGCAGTGGCAGAACACCTACGGCGAGCGTCCCATCACCGACACGCTCTCCGCCCTGATCTTCGACAACCTCTTCGGCCGGTACCCGAATATCAACGTCGTCGTCAGCGAGTTCGGCGCCGAATGGGTGCCGCACTTCCTCAAGCACATGGACAAGAGCCGCGGGATGGGCCGCAACGGCGTGTGGCTCGGCGGGCAGCTGGCCGAGCGGCCGAGCCACGTCTTCCACAAGCACGTCAAGGTGGTGCCCTACCCCGAGGACGACATCATCGGCCTGGCCGACCGGCTCGGGACGGTGGACTCGCTGGTCATGGGTTCCGACTGGCCGCACGCCGAGGGACTGGCCGACCCGAAGGACTACTTCGACAAGGTCGCCGGCCTCGGCGAGGACAACCGCAGGAAGTTCCTGCGCGACAACGCGCTGAAGGTGCTGACCGCCTGACGCCGGCTCGCGCTCGGGGCCGGCCGCCTCCGCCATCGGACCGATGCCCCGAGCCGCGAATCCGGGGCTCCGGTCACATCAGGGGCAGGAGCCCCAAGGCGGTGGCGGCCGTCGTTCCCGCGTCCACCGGGAGGGCGGCCGCGGTGATCCAGGCGCTCTCCGGCCCCGCGAGGAAAAGCGCGGCCCAGGCGACGTCCCAAGCACTCCCTTCGGTGGCCAGCAGACTGGCCCGGCGCCGCAGGTCCCGGCCCTCCGCACCGCCGTGGTCCCCGATCGGCGTGTGCAGATGGCCGGGGACGATGCAGTTCACGCGTATTCCATGCCGCCCCCAGGCATAGGCGAGATCCCGGGTCAGGGCGATCACTCCCGCCTTCGAAGCACCGTAGGCGCCGCTCCCGAACGCGCGGATCGCCGCCACGGACGAGACGTTGACGATGGCGGCGCCCCCTGCCACGCGCAGATGCGGGAGCACGGCGCGGCTCGTCACCGCACAGCCGCGCAGGTTGACCGCCATAACGCGGTCCCAGTCGCGAAGATCGGGGGCATCGATCGCGCCTCCGGTCACGCCGGTGTTGTTCACCAGGACGTCCAGCCGTCCCGTGTCCGCCACCAGGCGGGCCACGGCCTGCTCGACGGCCGCCTCGTCGGTCACGTCGGCGGCGAGCGGCATGGCCCGCCCACCCCGTTCGCGGATGAGTTCACACGTCCGTTCCGCGCGCGCTCCGTCGCGGTCGAGGACTCCCACGACCGCGCCCTGCTCGGCGAACAGCAGGGCCGTCGCCGCCCCTGTGCCCAGGAACTCGGCGTCCGATCCCCCACCGCCCCCGCTCACGAGGGCGACGCGGCCTCGCATCCGCGTGCCCCGTCTCGGCAGGTCCACCGTTCCCACCTGCGGCTTCTCCGCATCCGGCCGTTCCATGCGGCACTCCTTTCCCCTCGGGCAAGTTCTTCAATACAGCTGAAATATATAACCAATCTGTTTACTTGACCTTGTTGCTCTGTTAGCTTCCTCACACGCGTCCGCCCAGGACGTGCCGTGGAGCCGCGCCCGGCTGCCCACCCCAACCCTTCTCAGCGGTCTCACGCGCGAGGGAGTCACCTGCCATGACCCGATCACTTCGCCTTGCCGGTATCGCCTGCGTCGGCGCCTCCGCGCTCGCCCTGGCCGCCTGCGGCGGCAACGGCGACGACGACGGCGCCAAGAAGACGACGGTGAACCCCGCCCTCACCAAGTCCGAGATCAAGCTCGGCCTCATCGTGTCGCGCACCGGAATCACCTCGTCCTCCGACAAGAGCGGCGCCGACGTCGCGCTCGCCTGGCAGCGCTGGGTCAACGCCGGCCAGGGGATCGCCGGCCACCCGGTCCGCATCGTCGTCAAGGACGACAAGGGCGACGCTGCCACCGCCACGGCCGCGGCACAGGAACTCCTGGCCGATCCGAACGTCCTGTCCATCTCCACCGAGGCGAGCAACAGCGAGCAGCCCGTCGCGGCCGTGCTGGGCGGCAAGGACGTCCCCGTCGTCGGTGCGACCGGTTACCAGACCAAGATCTGGACCGCGCAGCCCAACTACTTCCCCACCAGTCCGCAGGCCTTCCCGGCCACGGTGGCCGTCCAGGTCGCCTCGGCCAAGGCGGTCGGCGCGAAGAAGTTCGCGTCGGTCTACTGCGCCGAGGGCGCGGCGTGCAAGGAGGCGGTGGCCCTGTACGGGCCGCTCGCCCAGCAGCAGGGAGTCCAGTACGTCGGCTCGGTGGCCGCCTCGACGACCGCCCCCAGCTACACCGCGGAGTGCCTGCGGCTGAAGAACATGGGCGCCGACCTCGTCCAGCTCTCGATCGCCCCGGCGGCCGGCCGCAAGCTCATCTCCGACTGCACCGGCCAGGGCTACAAGGGGTACTTCGGTGTCACCGCCGGCGCGGTCAACGCCGACATCACCAAGACCCCGAACGCGAAGCTCGTCGGCGGCCTGCAGGGCTTCCCCTGGTGGGCGGACACACCGCAGGTCGAGCAGTTCCGCGACGCCATGAAGAAGTACGCCCCGGACGCCGACTACGCCAACCCCGCGGCGACCACGGTCTGGTCGACCCTGGAGCTGATCCGCAAGGCGGCGGCGAACCTTCCCGACAAGCCCACGCGCAAGGACATGACCGCAGGCCTCCACACGATCAAGGACGAGGACCTCGGCGGCCTGCTCGCGCAGAAGCTCACCTACACCACCGGAAAGCCCGGCCCGGCCATCACCTGCCTGTGGGTGTACAAGATGCAGGACGGCAAGTTCGCCAGCGCGCCCCTCTCCGGCCCCTCCGGGAACAGTGCCGCCAGCGGCCCGCTCAAGTCCGACTGCATGTCCGCACCGGCCGCGGGCTGAGGACCGTTCATGCAGGACCTCATCCCCTTCCTGATCAGCGGCCTCGCGACCGGGGCGGTGTACGGCCTCATCGGCAGCGGCCTGGTGGTCACCTACAAGACCTCCGGCATCTTCAACTTCGGGCACGGAGCGCTCGCGACCGTCGCCGCCTACTGCTTCTATTGGCTGCACGTCGACCTCGGACTGGGGTGGCAGGCGTCCGCGGCGGTGACCGTCCTGGTCGCGGGTCCGCTGATGGGCCTGCTCATGGAACTGATCGCGCGGCGGCTGGCGCCTCAGCGCGTGCCCATGAAGATCGTCGGAACCGCCGGACTGATCCTGCTCGTCCAAGGCCTCGGGACCATCAAGTACGGCCCCGACGCCATCAGCGTGGACGGCTTCCTCCCGAAATCCGAGGACTCCTTCGCCGTCGGGTCCGTGAACGTGCAGTACAAGTTCCTGTTCACGGCGGTGATCGCCCTCGTGGCCGTGGCGGCCCTGTGGGCCCTGTTCCGCTACACCCGGATCGGCCTGGCGATGCGGGCCGTCGTGGACGACCCCGACCTGCTGGCGGTCAAAGGCGTCAGCCCCGTCGGGGTCCGGCGGGCGGCGTGGCTCATCGGCTCGACCTTCGCCGCCCTCTCGGGGGTCCTGCTCCTCCCGCTCGTCGGGCTGGAGCCGATCGCCCTCACCTTCCTCGTCGTGACGGCGTTCGGTGCGGCGGCGATCGGCGCGTTCACCAGCGTCCCGCTGACCTTCCTCGGCGGGCTCGCCCTGGGCGTGGCCACCGACGTGTCCAAGAACTACGTGCTGGACGTGAGCTGGCTGGCCGGACTGCCCGCGAGCCTGCCGTTCGTCATCCTCGTCGCCGCACTGCTGGTGATGCCGCGGCGCAAGCTCATGGCCGCGTCACTGATCGAGCGCCGTCCGCCCTTGCAGTGGCATGCCCCGTGGCGGGCGCGGGCCTTGGCGGCCGTGGTCGTGGTGGGCGTGCTGGCCACCGTTCCGGCCTTCGCGGGGACGAAGCTCACCTTCTACATCGTGGCGCTCACCCAGGTCGTGATGTTCATGTCGCTCGGGCTGCTGGTGCGCACGTCCGGGCAGGTCTCGCTGTGCCACGCCGCCTTCGGAGCGATAGGGGCCGTCGCGTTCTCCCAGTTCGCGGTGGACCACGGCCTCCCCTGGCTCTTGGCCTTGTTGCTGGGGGCGCTCGTCGTGGTTCCCGTGGGCGCCCTCGTGGCCCTGCCCGCGCTTCGCCTGTCCGGGGTCTTCCTCGCCCTGGCGACCCTGGGGTTCGGGCTCATGGTCGAGCGGCTCTTCTATCCGCTCGACTGGATGTTCACTCCGCTGAGCACCGGACGTGCGATGCCTCGCCCGTCGTTCGCGCAGAGCGACGACGCCTTCTACTTCTTCGTGCTCGCGATCGTCGTCGTGTGCGGTGTCGCCGTGGTCGCCGCGGAACGCGCACGGATCGGCCGGATGCTGCGAGGAATGGCGGAAGCGCCGACCGCGGTGTCCACCGCGGGCTTGAGCATCAGCGTCACCAAGCTCATCGTCTTCTGCGTCTCGGCGTTCATGGCGGGCGTCTCCGGCATCCTCTACGGGTCGGCCCTGCACTCCGCCGGCACCACGGACCCGCACTACTCGTCCTTCTACTCGATCATCCTCCTGGTCACGCTCGCGCTCGCGCCGTTCGCAAACCCCTGGTACGCCGTCTTCATCGGGATGGTCGCGATCATCCCCGGCTACCTCCCCGGCGAGGACACCACGTACTGGCTGAACGCGGCGTTCGGGTTCTTCGCGATCCAGGTCGCCATGGCAGGCGGCCCCCCGGCCGCCCCGGCCCGGCTTCGCGCCGCGCTCGACCGCCTGGGCGGGCGTCATGCTCCAGGTACGGACGAGCAGGCACCGGACGAGGACGGTACCGCTCCGGACGCATCCCTCGACCGCTCCGCCGCCCCGGAGAGCAGCGAAGGGTTCCGGATCCGCGGGCTGACCGTGCGCTTCGGCGGCGTCACCGCCGTCGACGGGATCGACCTGCACGCACCGATCGGGCGCATCACCGGCCTGATCGGCCCCAACGGCGCCGGCAAGACCACGCTGTTCAACGCCGGGACCGGGCTGCTCAAACCGGACCGTGGAGACGTCTCCATGGGAGGCCGCGCCATCACCCGCGCCTCGGCCGCCGCCCGCGGACGCGCCGGCGTGGGACGCACGTTCCAGATCATGAACCTCTGCGACTCGCTGACCGTGGCCGACAACGTCGCGCTGGGCCACGAGAGCGGCCTCGCCGGGTCCCGGCCCTGGTCGCAGCTCGCGGCCACCCGCGCGCAACGGCGCGAGACCCGGACCGCCGCCGACGACGCCATGCGCCTGTGCGGCATCGCGCACCTGGCCAACCGGCAGGCGGGCGAACTGTCCACCGGCGAGCGGCGGCTGGTCGAGCTGGCACGGTGCCTGGCGGGCCGCTTCGACGTCCTCCTGCTCGACGAGCCCTCGTCGGGCCTGGACCAGGTCGAGACCGCGCGGTTCGCGAACGTACTGGAAAGGGTGGTGCTGGACCGCGGAATCGGCGTCCTCATCGTGGAGCACGACATGTCGCTGGTGATGCGCATCTGCAGCTACATCTACGTCCTCGACTTCGGGAAGCTGCTGCATGAGGGCATCCCGGAGAGCGTGCGGTCCTCTGCGGCGGTACGCGCCGCTTACCTCGGCACCGAAGAGCTTCAGACCACCGGGGATGTGCAGGAGGCCGACGCATGACCGAGTTGCAGCAGTCCGCCACGAGCGTCGACCAAGCCGGACCGCCCGTCCTCGCCTTGCACGACGTCCGGGCCGGTTATGACGAGACCACCGTCCTGCACGGGGTCTCGCTCGCCGTGCCCAAAGGCGCCGTCGTGGCCCTTCTCGGCGCCAATGGCGCGGGCAAGTCGACGTTGTTGCGGACGGCCGGCGGGCTCAATCGCCTCCAGTCCGGCCGGATCGAAATGCTGGGCGAGGATGTCGGGACACTGGCCGCCCACCAGCGCATCCGGCGAGGCCTGTGCTACATCCCGGAGGGCCATGCCGTCTTCCGGGGGCTGAGCGTGCGGGAGAACCTCCGGCTCCAGGCGCGTCCGCGGGACGCCACGGCGATCGACCGCGCCATCGAGGCGTTCCCGTCGCTTTCGGGCCGTCTCGATCAGACGGCCGGGACGCTCAGCGGCGGCCAGCAGCAGATGCTGGCCATGGCTCAGGCGCTCCTCGGCGAGCCCGCGCTCGTCATGGTGGACGAGGCATCTCTCGGGCTGGCGCCCGTCATCGTCGACGAGGTGTTCGCCTTCCTGGAGTCGCTCGCCGGACGAGGGGTCTCGCTTCTGGTGGTCGACCAGTTCGCGCAGCGCGTCCTACAGATCGCCACGCACGCCTACGTGCTCCGGCGAGGCGAGATCGCCTACGACGGCGAGCCGGCCGAACTCCTGAAGGGCGACATCTTCGAAAGCTACATCGGATCCGGCTGATTCCGTTGGTGAGCACGCACGGCGGCGGGCGAGCGAAAAGGCCCGCCGCCGTGCACGCCCGAAAGGCAATGGCCCGGGGGGGGGGGCTTGCGGCCCCCCGGGGCCATCGGCTAACACAGACGAGGTTTTTGCGGGGGACCCCCCCGGGGAGCATGGCGGGTGGGGTGGGCGGGCCCACCC
>NZ_JBEYYT010000357.1:0-10040 GCF_040645715.1 Spirillospora sp. NPDC046719
CCCCGCGCCACGCCCCTCCGTGGCCCGCGGCGTCCGAAGTGCTCCCAACGTGCACTAAGCTTTTCCCCGAAGCACGGGGCTATGGCGCAGTTGGTAGCGCGCCTCCATGGCATGGAGGAGGTCTGGGGTTCGAATCCCCATAGCTCCACGCGAAGCAAGGAGCGGGTCCGCCCGCTCCTTTTTTCATGCCTACGCCGTGTAGCGGAGGACGGCGCCGACGTGCAGGTTCGCGTTCGGGCCGTCGGCCGGCAGGACGACCAGGTCGCCGTCCGTGGCGGTGAGCGCCCGGACGAGGGCGGCGTCGGCGCGCTCCGGCGTGGGGTCGTCGACACCGAACTCGGTGCGGAGCTCGTCGGGGTCGGCGGCCACCTGGGCCGGATCGGGGCCGATCCACAGGCGGGCCGGGGACTCCGGATCGTCGTCCAGGATGAGCGTCTCCACCTGGCCCTGCCGGACGGCCTGGACGGTCGCCGGGAGGCCCGCGACGGCGCGCTGCCCGTTGGCGAGCTCACGGTCGAAGCGCTCCGCGACGGCCATGACGCGTTCGGTCGTCTTCAGCTTGAGGACGCGGTCCAGCTCCGCCCGGAGGTCGGGGTGCCCGGCGCCGGCGTTCTTGTCGACCTCGACCGTGCGCTCCAGGACGGGCTCGGAGATCTCGTCCAGGACGGCGGTGCGGGCACGGGTGTCGCCGGCGATGAGCACGGCCTCCGCGCCGCAGCGCTCCGCGACCCGGTCGATCTTGTGGGCGACCTTCTTGGCGTTGGCCTTCCAGACGTTCTCCGACGAGCGCTGGAAGCGCGACTGGTTCCAGTCCCCGGCCTTCACCTTGCGGATCGGGTAGTCCTCGTCCCCCTGGACCTCGATGTGCTCGCGGCGGCCGTCGGCGTGGACGCAGTCGATGGTGCCGCCGCGGCGGTCCACGATGGCGGTCAGGTGCGGGAACTGGTCACCGCGGTCGGCGAGGTAGGGCACGACGTGGGGGAGCGGGGCGACGCACGCGTGCGGGGACCGCGGCGGGCCGGGGAGCCGGTCGGTGTGCAGCACCTCGCCGTCGGCGGCGAAGACCACCAGGCCCTCGGAACGGCGCTCCGCCATCTCCTCGTCGATGGTCCGCTCGACGGCGCGGAGCGTGGCCTTGGGGGCGTGCTGGGCCTCCAGTTCCGCGCGCAGCGCCCGCCACCGCAGCTCGGCGGCCTTGGACGCGTCCTCGGTCGTCCGGGTGAGGTCGGCGTACACCGACACGTAGGGGCCCGGGTGCTGGTACAGCGTCTTGAGGAATGACAGCTCCATAGGGTCGCCGTACCCGATTCCGCTGGGGCAAACGTCAAGAATGTGGCGATTGTGGAGTCGGTCGTCGCTCGCGGGAGTCAGCCCTCGGCGCACTGCTGGAGCCGCGCGTAGGCCAGCTGGAGCCAGTCGGAGCCCGCCACGGCGGTCATCGTGGCCCCGGCGAGCCGGGTGGCGTCCGGAGCGAAGATCAGCCCGGCCGCGTAGGCCGTCGCGACCCACTGCCCGGTGCAGAACGGGCAGGTGATCAGCTCCCCGACGGCGTGCCGGACGCCGTGGCCGCGGGCCTCCTCGGCGAGCTCGGCGGGGCCGGACGTCCCGGAGTAGCGGGTGAACGGCGCGCGCAGCGGGCTCGTCACCGGGTCCTTGGCGATCAGCCGGGACAGCTTGTGCGTGGTGATCGTCATCAGCGCGAGGTCGCCGACGCCGATGCCAGGGGTCCGGCCGCGCCGCCGCCACGCCAGCAGCGCCATCGCGGCGGTGGTCATGCCGTAGACGGCGAGCGTGCCGAGGTAGGAGCCGAGCGGCCGGTCGGCGTCCCCGGCGTACTTCTCCTTCTGCTTGCGCGCCGTGTCGACGACGGTGCTCATGCCTGTTCCTCTCCGGGCGGGGCTATCACGCAGAACTCGTTGCCCTCGGGGTCGGCGCAGACCGTGGTCGGCCAGCCGTCGTCGACGAACGGCCCGCGCACGACGGTCGCGCCGAGCCCCTTCACGCGGGCGACCTCGGCGTCCATGTCGGCGACCCGCAGATCCGGATGCATGCGGTTCTTGGCGGCCTTCGGCTCGGGCACGCGCTGCAGCAGGAGCCGGGGGTTCTCGCCGCGGGGGTCGGTGAGGGCGACGATGGGGGGTTCTTAGCCCCCGCGCTCTTAGCCGCGCGCGGCGGCCCAGAAGTCGGCGAGCGCGTCGGGGTCCGCGCAGTCCAGTACGAAGACCAGTTCCATCAGTGGTCGCGCAGCGCCTTCACGAGCTGGGACTTGCTCATCGACGAGCGGCCCTCGATGCCGATCTCGCGGGCGCGCTTCATGAGGTCGTCCTTCGTCCAGTCGTCGTACGAGGGGCTCTCGCCGCCCTTGCGGCCGACCTTCTTGCTGCCCTGGCCCGCGGACGCGTTGGCGATCCGGGCGGCCTTCTCCTTGCTCTCGCCCTTGTCACGGAGCTTCTGGTACTTCTTCTCGTCCTTGATCTGTGCTCTGGGCATACAAGGTGACTACCCGGTGCACGCCGTCCACACATGGACGGCGGGTGGGATGGGTCTCCTTATCGGGGACAATGGCACCCGGAAAGGGGACATGTGCGCATCGGCATCCTGGGCCCGCTGTCCGTGCGGGACGAGGCCGCGCGACCCGTCGAGGTCAGCGGCCCGCGGCTGCGCGCGCTGCTGATCCGGCTGGCGGCCGAGGCGGGACGTCCCGTGTCCGCCGACCGGCTGCTCGACGACCTGTGGGACGGCGCGCCGCCGGCCGGCGGCGGCAACGCGCTCCAGGCGCTGGTGTCTCGGCTGCGGGGCGTCGCGGGACGCGACCTGGTCGAGCACGGCCCCGGCGGCTACCGGCTCGGGATCGACCCCGGCGAGGTCGACGCGGTCGCGTTCGAGCGCGCCGTCGCCGCCGCGTGGAAGGAGAGCGACCCCGACCGCCGCGCGGACGGCCTGCGCCGCGCGCTGGACCTGTGGCGCGGTCCCGCGCTGGCGGACGTCGCCGACGCCGACCACGCCCTCCCGGCGATCGGCCGGCTGGACGAGCTGCGCCTCGCCGCCGTCGAGGACTGGGTGGACGCGGAGGTCGCCGCGGGGCGGCCCGTCCCGCCCGTCGCGGACCTGGAACCGCTGGCCGCCGCGCACCCGCTCCGCGAGCGGCTCCGCGGCCAGCTCATGCGCGCGCTGTACGCGGCGGGGCGGCAGGCCGACGCCCTGGAGGTCTACGAGGAGACGCGGCGCGCGCTCGCCGACCGGCTCGGTGTGGACCCGTCCCCGGAACTGGCCGCCGTCCACCTGTCGATTCTGCGCCGCGAACCGGCCGCGGCGGGACCGCCCGCACCCACGGCACCGCCCCCGCCCCCTCTGCCTTCACCGGCGCCGGGACCCGCGCGGACGAACCTCCCGGCGCAGCTCACCAGCTTCGTCGGGCGCGAGGAGGAGTCGCGGCGGGTCGGCAAGCTGCTGCGCGAGACCCGGCTCGTCACCCTGACCGGGCCGGGCGGCGCGGGCAAGACGCGGCTGGCGGGGGAGACCGCCGCCGCGTTCTTGGACGACATGCCGGACGGCGTGTGGTTCGTCGCGCTCGCCCCGGTCAGCGACCCCGGCGACCTCCTGCAGACCGTGCTCGTCGCGCTCGGCGTGCCGGAGACCGTCCGCAAGGGCGAGACGCGGACGGTCCCGCGCCCCCTCGAACGGCTCACCGACTTCCTCACCGGCAAGCGGATGCTCGTCGTCTTCGACAACTGCGAGCACCTCGTCGACGCGGTCGCGGAACTCGCCGGCCACATGCTCGCCCACGCTCCGGCCGTCCGGATCCTCGCGACGAGCCGCGAACCGCTCGGCATCACCGGCGAGTCGCTGTGCCCCGTCCCGTCGCTGCCGCTGCCGCCCGAGGAGAGCGAGCCCGAACCGGCGGAGGCGCTCGGGTACGCGGCGATCCGGCTGTTCGCCGACCGGGCCGCGGCGGTGCGGCCCGGCTTCGCGGTCGACGCCGAGACCGTCGGCGACATCGTGGCGATCTGCCGCGCCCTCGACGGCATCCCGCTCGCCATCGAGCTGGCCGCCGCCCGGCTCCGCGCGCTCACCCCCGGGCAGGTCGCCGACCGGCTCGGCGACCGGTTCCGGCTCCTCACCGCCGGCAGCCGCACCGCCCTGCCCCGGCACCGGACGCTGCGCGCCGTCGTCGACTGGAGCTGGGACCTGCTCGACGGCGTGGAGCGCACCGTGCTGCGCCGGCTGTCGGTGTTCGCGGGCGGCGCGACGCCGGAGAGCGCGGTGCGGGTGTGCGGCCTGGACGCGCCCGGCGCGCCCCACCCCGACGACGTCATCGACGTGATCGCCGCGCTGATCGACAAGTCGCTGGTGATGGCGGACGGCGACGCCGACGTCCGCTACCGGCTGCTGGAGACGGTCCGCGTGTACGCGGCGGAGAAGCTGGACGAGGCGGGCGAGACCGCCCGCGTCCGCTCCGAGCACGCCGCCTACTGCGTCGACCTCGCCGAGCGCGCCGAGCCCGAGCTGCGCCGCGCGAACCAGCTCTACTGGACCGCGCGGCTGCTCGCCGAGCGCGACAACTGCAGCGCGGCGTTCCGGCACCTGACCGCCGTCCGCGACGTGCCGATGGCGCTGCGGCTCCTGGGGTCGCTGGTGTGGTTCTGGATGATGCGCGACATGGAGCTGGAGGCGGGGGGCTGGGCCCGGTCCGTCCGCGAGATCGCGGGCGACGCCCCGCCGCCGGGGATGGAGGAGCAGTTCGCGCTCTGCGTCATCTCCAGCGACCTGATCACCGTGATGGCCTCCGCCGACGGGCCGACGAAGGACTCCCTGCACGCGGCGCTGGACCGGGTGATGCGGTTCGTCCCGGACTCCCCGCGCCATCCCGCCCTCGCCCTGGCCAGGCCGGCGGGCAGCATCTTCACCGGCGACATGGAGGACACCCGGCGGCGGCTGCGGGCCGTCGAGGACCATCCCGACCCGTGGGTGCACGCCATGGTGAAGGTGATCCTCGGGCACATCTCGCTGAACGCCGGCGAGATCGGCCGCGCCGCCGGCGAGATCGCCGAGTCCTGCGCCGCGTTCCGCGAGCTCGGCGACCGGTGGGGGCTGATCATGGCGCTCGGCGGCCTGATGCAGGTCGCCGTCGGCCGGGGGGAGCTCGCCGAGGCGATCCGGTACGGCGAGGAGGCGCTCGACTACGCCCGCGAGGGCCTCAGCCCCGAGGCGAGCGCCGGGATGCTCACCGGCCTCGCCCGCGTGCGCGCGACGCTCGGCGACATGGAGCAGGCGCGCCGCGACCTGCAGACCGCGGCGGCGTCGATGGAGCGGGTCGGCGAGTTCGCGGACGCCGCGTCCGCGCTGCTCCTGCAGTGCGAGCTGGCGCTGTGGGAGGGCGACATGGAGACCGCCCGCGTCTACGCCGACCGCGCCTACAAGTGGGTCGAGCCGCGCCGGCACCGCCCCGACTTCGCCCGGGAGCTGCGCCTCACCTACTGCCGGCTCGGCTGCCTCGCCGAGGAGGAGGGCGACCTCGACGAGGCCGCCGCATGGCACACCCGCGCCTGGGACGACCTCGGCGACGACTGGATCAACGGGAACCCGCTGCTCGCGTCGCTGCTGGAGGGCGTCGCGGCGCTCGCGGCGGCGCGCGGCCACCACGTCCGGGCCGCGGAGCTGCTCGGCACCGCCCACGGCCTGCTCGGCTTCCACCACGAGGGCTCGCACGAGGTCCGCCGCGTCGAGCCCGCGGTGAAGCGCGAGATCGGCGCCGCCGCCTTCGAGGAGGCGTACGAGCGCGGCCGCGGCGTCACCCGCGACGCCCTCTTCGCGCAAGCCGCCGGGCTCATCGCGTCGGCCTGACCCGGGGCGTCCGCCCGCCTGACCCGGGACGCCCGCCGGCCTGACCCGGTCGTCCGCCGGCCGATCCCGCTCCTTCCGCTGACCGGGACCGGAGCGGCGTGGTGTGACCCACGCCGCATAGCGTCCCGCCCGTGCCGACACCGCTGACCCTGACCGAGGCCGCCGCGGCGCTGCGCGCCGGCGACGTGACGAGCGTCCGCCTCACCGAGGACGCCCTCGCCGCCGCCGACCGGCTCGACGGCGCCCTCGGCACCTACCTCGCCCGCTTCGACGAGTACGCGCTGGCCCGCGCCGAGCAGGCGGACCGGGAGCTCGCCGCCGGCACCGACCGCGGGCCGCTGCACGGCGTCCCGTTCGGCGTCAAGGACGTCATCGCGATGGCCGAGGGCCCCACCACCGCGCAGAGCACCGTCCTCGACCCGGGATGGGGCGCCGGACGCGACGCGCCCGTCGTCGCCCGGCTCAAGGCCGCCGGAGCGGTGATCACCGGGAAGCTCAGCACCATGGAGTTCGCGTGCGGGATGCCCGACCCGTCCGGGCCGTTCCCGGTCCCGCGCAACCCGTGGGACACCGCCGCCTGGCCCGGCGGCTCCAGCTCCGGCACCGCCGGCGGCGTCGCCGCCGGCCTGTTCTTCGCCGGGCTCGGCACCGACACCGCCGGCAGCATCCGCATCCCGGCCGGGTTCTGCGGCGTCACCGGGCTGATGCCCACGTTCGGCCGCGTGCCGAAGTCCGGCGTCGTCCCCCTCGGCTACAGCCTCGACCACGTCGGGCCGCTCGCCCGCAGCGCCCGCGACTGCGCCGCCGTCCTCGCCGCCATCGCCGGGCCCGACCCCGCCGACCCCGACTCGGCCGACGTCCCGTACACCGCGCCGGAGTTCGGCGGCACCCTCGACGGCGTGCGCGTCGGCGTCGTCCGCGAGAACCACTTCCCCGACGACGCCGACCCCGCCCTGGCGCCCGCGTTCGACGAGGCGCTCCGCGTCCTCGCCGGGCTCGGCGCGACGCTCGTCGAGGTGACGCTGCCGTACTGGGCCGAGACGATCACCGCGAACTACGTCACGATGGGCGCCGAGGCCCTCGCCTACCACCGCGCCGACCTCGCCGCCCGCTGGGACGACTACGCCCCGTCCACCCGCCTCGCGCTCGCCCGCGGCGCCCTCGCCACCGGCGCCGACTACGTCCAGGCGCAGCGCGTCCGCCGCGTCGCCCAGCAGGCGCTCGCCCGCCTCTTCGAGGACGTCGACCTCGTCGCCGCGCCGACGCTCGGCATCGGCGCCCCGCGCTACGACGACATCACCGACGCCGCCGGGACCGTCAACGTGGACGCCGCGTCCCGGTTCTTCTTCACCCCGTACTGGGACTGCGTCGGCAACCCCGTCCTCGCCGCGCCGATGGGCGCGACCGCCGCCGGGATGCCGCTGTCCCTCCAGCTCGCCGGCCCCGCGTTCGGCGAGGCCGGCGTCCTGCGCGCCGCCGACGCCTACCAAAGCGTCACCGACTGGCACCTCCGCGTCCCCGCCCTCGCCGCCGCCCCAGGAGACGACCGATGACCGAGACCGTCCCCACCGGACCCGGCGCCGCCGACGCGACCGCAGAGGTGGCCGCCATGCTGGCGCGCTGCGGCCTGCCCGCCGGACCGTACGAGCTGGCCTACCTCGCGGCCGAGTACCCCTACCTCAAGGCCGGCATCGACATGCTCTACGCGGTGGACGCGGCGAAGGACGCCGACCCGGCACTCCGCTTCCGGGCCGGCGTCCCCGGCACGCGCTGATCTCCACGCCCCGCTCAGGTGCGGCGCGAGTACATCCGCATGGCCAGCGGGAACGTGACCACGACGATCCCTGCCGCCCACGCCAGCGTGTACCAGACGTGGTTGCCGACCGGCCCGCCCACGGTCAGCGCCCGCACCGAGTCCGCGAGGTGCGTGACCGGGTTCACCTTCGTCCACGCCTCCAGCCAGCCCGGCATCGTCGAGGTGTTCGGCACCAGGATGCTGCTGCCGAACGTCAGCGGCATCACCCAGATGAACGCCAGGCCCTGCACCGTCTCCGGGGACGGCGCCACCAGCCCGACCAGCACCGAGATCCAGCACACCGCCAGGTAGAACACGTACGCCAGCGCGAACGCGCCCAGCACCGACAGCGGGTCGGTGTGGAAGCGGAACCCCAGGATCGACCCGAAGCCCACCAGCACCACCATCACGGTCAGGAACCGCACCGTGTCCCCGAGCACCGACCCGATCAGCGGCGCCGACCGCGCGATCGGCAGGCTCCGGAACCGGTCGAACACCCCCTTGTGGATGTCCTCGTTCAGCGCCGTCCCCAGCCCCATCGTGGCGAACATCGCCATCTGCGCCACCAGCCCCGGGAGCAGCTGCTGCAGGTAGGCGTGGGTGTTGCCGGCGAGCGCCCCGCCGAACACGTACAGGAACAGCAGCAGGAACACGATCGGCATCAGCGTCGTGTCCAGCAGCTTCTCCGGCGAATGCTTCAACTGCGCGATGTTGCGCCACGCCAGCGTCAGCCCGTGCCGCAGCGTCCTGCTCGGGCTGATCCGCGCCGGCGGCTCGGACGAGACGGGCGCGTCGACGGTCATCGTGGTCATGCCAGGCTCCCCTCGGAGATCAGGTCGGCGGGCCGCTCCTCGGCGAGGTGCCCGGTGAGTGTGAGGAAGACCTCGTCGAGGCTCGGCAGCCGCAGCGACAGCTCCGCCGCCACGATGGACGCCTCGTCCAGCCGCCGGACCAGCGCGGGCAGCAGCTTCGGGTCCTGCACCGGCGCCGTGACCAGGCCCGTCGCCTCCTGCACCTCGGGCCGCTCGCCGGTCAGCTCCGCCACGATCGCGGTCAGCTGCGCGGTCCGGAACGTCTCGGTCGCGCGGACCGCGAGGGTCTGCCGGCCGATCCGCGACTTCAGGTCGTCCGACGTCCCCTCCGCGATCACCCGGCCGTGCTCGAACACCACGATCCGGTCGGCGAGCGCGTCGGCCTCGTCCAGCTGCTGCGTCGTCAGCAGCACGGTCGCGCCGTCGGCGACCACCTCGCGGACGGTGTCCCAGACCTCGTTGCGCGCCCGCGGGTCCAGGCCCGTCGTCGGCTCGTCCAGGAAGATGACCTCCGGACGGTTGATCAGGCTCGCCGCCAGGTCCAGCCGCCGGCGCATGCCGCCTGAGTAGGTCTTCACGGCGCGGGTCCCCGCGTCGGTGAGCCGGAAGCGGGCCAGCAGCTCGCGGGCCCGCGCCTTGGCGTCGGCCCGCCCGAAGTCGAGCAGCCGCGCGATCATCACCAGGTTCTCGGTGCCGGTCAGCTCCTCGTCCACGGACGCGTACTGCCCGGTCAGCCCGATCATCGCGCGCACCCGGACCGCGTCCTTGACCACGTCGTATCCGTTCACCGAGGCGTGGCCGGCGTCGGGCCTCAACAGCGTCGCGAGGATCCGCACGGCGGTCGTCTTGCCGGCTCCGTTGGGGCCCAGCACGCCGAGCACCGTCCCGCGCTTCGCCGCGACGTCCACCCCGTCCAGGGCGTGGGTATCCCCGAACCTCTTCCGCAGGCCCTCGGCCTGGATCGCATAGTCCATCGGTCGGCCTCTCTCAGTCACTCGTGTTCGACATCACCGAGCGTCCAGGAGGGCCCTGATACGGCGCGTACATCGCGGCTCGGACGCTGACCTCCCGCTGACGCGTCACTGACGCCGACCGCCGCGAACCCGCGTGACCTGGGAGTTTCCGGCGTGCGGCCGAAGGGTGTCCGGCGGGTGGCCGCGCCGATTTGACGGACCGTGCGCGCCTGCCTAATGTTCTTCCTGCCCCAAGGGGATGCGGGACGCCGGCAGGCGGACGGCCCCAGGGGAAGCCACCCGGAAAAAACGGTTCGAAGCCCGCTTCGGATCGAGGTACTCTGGAGTGGACGGCCCGAGAGGGGATGCAGGACGCCGCAAGGTGGCCGGCCCCGGGGACTCTTCCGCAAGATCAGACACAGGCGATCTTCGTCGCCTGCGATGGCACGCGGGAGGCGGGCCGGGCTTCCTGAAGATCGACTCGGATGAGCCGGTTGACAGGAGCGAAAGTTCCGGTAAATTAGAAGGGTTGCCCCGGAGCGGGGCTCGCGGAAGCGGGTCCGGCGCGGTGGGTGTCCGTTTCTTGAGAACTCAACAGCGTGTTAAAAGCCAGTGCCTTTATCGACCTGGCCGGTT
>NZ_JBEYYT010000358.1:0-10036 GCF_040645715.1 Spirillospora sp. NPDC046719
ATAGCCCTCCTCCTAGCCCTGACCTGACTCCCCCCACCCCCCCCACCCAGCCCCCCCCCCCCCCCGCCGGGGCCCCCCCCCCCGGCTCCTTTCTCACCGGAGTCTCACTGGAGACGGAGACGGATGTGGAGATCGAGACCATGGCGAAGACGACGCTGGAGACGAAGACGGTGAAAGACGGAAGCCGGGACGGCCGGTCCTGGGACGGCGCGCCGCCGCCGAGCGGAAGGGCCTTTCGGGCGCCGGGCAGGGCGCTGCCCGCGGTGGCGCTCCTCGCCGCCGGATGCGTGGCGGCCGCCGGGATGCCGTCGGCGCACGCCGCACCGGCCGGGACCCGTGCCGCCACGGCCGCGCCCGGCCGGACGGCCGCCGCCGCGGCGCGCGCCGCCCGGCCGCGGATCGGGAAGGTGATCGCCACCATCTCGATCAAGCGGATCCACCTGAAGATCAAGGTGCGCGAGGGCGTCTCGGAGCGCGTGCTCAGCAAGGGAGTCGGCCACTACCCGAGGACGGCCCCGCCCGGGACGCTCGGGAACACCGTCCTGCTGGGGCACCGCACCACGTGGCTGCACCCGTTCGGTCAGCTCGACCGGCTGCGGCGCGGCGACCGGATCGTCCTCAAGGCGCACCACAAGACCTACGTCTACCGGGTGCGCGGCAGGCACACCATCGTGCCGACCGACCGGCGCGCGCTCGAACCCGTGCCCTTCAAGCCGGGAAAGGCGCCGAACGGGCAGTACGTCACCCTCATCAGCTGCACCCCGAAAGGCTCGGACCGGCACCGCATCGTCGTCGTCGGGAAGATGGGGAAATGACGCCGCTCGGCGAGCCACCGAACGGGCGCGGAATCGCGGTCAGGCGGACGAGCGCGCCCCGTACAGCGCGATGAGCCCGTCGTAGTCGCCCTTCCCCAGGGTGGCCGGGTCGTCGTCGCACGCCGCGACGGTCGGCGCCATCGTCAGCTCGGAATGCTGCGACCCCTCGACGTGCCCGAGGCCGAGCATGTGGCCCGTCTCGTGCGTCGTGACGGCCGCGGCGTCGTAGCTGCCCGCCGGGCAGGACGAGCCGTCCTGAGGGCCCGGCCACCACTTCTTCCCCTGCTCCTGGAGCGCGGTGTCGCTCTCGATCGTCGTCTCGCCCCGGAACCAGGTGCAGGTCGCCGCGAGCACGTCGGGCTCCGCGCCCGGCATCGCCTCCCAGCCCGAGACGTTCGTCCCGTCGCGGTCGCCGCAGACGGCGGCGGAGGTCACGTTCGGCGCCGTGGCCGTCTGGCCCGCGTACTTCGCCGAGACGTCCGGCAGCGGCGCGAACGCATGGGACGGCGTGCAGTCCGTCCTGGCCTCGAACACGTTGGAGACCCCGGCCGACACCCCCGAGCTCGGCAGCCCCGCCGTCCCCGGGTAGTAGTGCCACTCGATCGTGGAGCCCTTCGGCCACTTGCTCGGTTCCTGCTGGTAGGCGCCGTCCTGGCAGGCCTCCATCGGCGCGCGGAACTCGCGCGGCCGGCCCTGCGGCACGCGCGTCCCGGTGGTGGTGAGGGTGATCTCGCCCTTCGCCTCGTCCACCCCGACGCGCAGCTCGGACGCGCCGTCGGTGCGCAGCGCGTGCGCGGTCACCGAGGTGCCGTCGGACGGGACCGTCGCGGCCAGCCCGTTCTCGCCGCGCACCACCCGGCCGCGCAGGTCGCACTCGGAGATCTTGATCTTCTGCGGCATCGCCCGCGCGGTGAGCGCCCCCTCCGGCGCGCACCAGCCGGGCGGGCGCCGGGCCGGCGACGGCTCGGCGGCCCCGGCGGCGACCGCCGCGGCGGTGATCGCGCCCCCGGCGACCGTGCAGGACAGGGCCGTGGCGGCGGCGCACCAGGCGCCGGTGCGCCGCCCGCGTCCGGCGGGCGTGACGTCGTCCATGCCATTTCTCCGATGTGTCGGGTACAGCCTTTCGCGCTCCAGCCGTCAGTCTTTCGCGGTGCCGGAAAAGGCAAACCGGTACAGCCTAAAATGATCACCACAATGCGAATATTGCCATTGTCAAATAGGCGGCCATCTGCGCATCTTCCGGAAAATGGCGGACGGAGTTCCCGGTGCCGCACGGTCAGGGCCGGGCAAATCGCCGTCCATCATTCGGCAAACGTGTTTACCAGTGCGCAGTACGGAAAAATCAGGAGGTAATCAGGCAACTCGGGGGTGTTCAACGTGCAGGTGCAGACACAGGTGCGGGAACTCATGGGCATGAGCGTGACCGACACCCACGGCGCCAAGGTCGGCACGGTCAAGCAGGTCTACCTCAACGACGACTCCGGTGCGCCGGAGTGGGTGACGGTGCACACCGGATGGTTCGGGATGCGGGAGAGCTTCGTCCCGCTGTCCGGCGCCCGCAAGGCCCAGGACATGCTGCAGGTCCCCTACGACAAGGAGACGATCAAGGGCGCGCCCAACGTGGACGCCGACGAGCACCTCTCGCACGCCCAGATCGTCGACCTGTACCGGCACTACGGCGTGCGCCCTCCGAGCGGCCGCCGCACGGAGGGCGAGGGCACGGCCGAGGGACGCGCCGAGGGCGGCACGGGCCGCGGCGCGGACACGGGGACGGCCGGCGACCGCGACATGGCCGGCGGGAAGGGCATGGCCGGCGAGCGGGCCGCGTCCGACCAGGGCACGACCGGCGCGCAGGGCAGGGCTCCGTCCGGCATGGCCGGCACCACCGGCGGCACCGGCGGCACCGGCGGCACCGGCGAGGCGGGCACCACCGGTAAGACCGGCACCGGCGCCCCGGGCACCACCGGCACCGCGGGCACCACCGGCGCCGCCGGGATGGCCGTCCACCCCGAGCGGGACAAGCGCGGCGAGCCGCTGCCCGCCCAGCCCGGCGCCCCGATGACCGAGATCACCCGGTCCGAGGAGCGGCTGCGCATCGACACCGAGCGGCACGAGTCCGGCCGCGTGCACGTCCGCAAGTGGGTGGAGACGGAGATGGTCGAGCGGACCGTCCCGGTCAGCCACGAGGAGATCAAGATCGACCGGGAGCCGATCACGGACGGGCGGCCCGGCGTGCAGGTCACCATCACCGAGGACGACCAGGAGATCATCCTCTACGAGGAGCGCCCGGTCGTGGCGAAGGAGACCGTCCCGGTGGAACGGCTCCGGATCCGCACCGAGCAGGTGCAGGACGAGCAGACCGTCCGCGGCGAGCTGCGCAAGGAGCGCGTCGAGGTCACGCGCGACGACGGCACGCACGCCGAGCACGGCGAGGGCGGCGGGCGCCACCCGGGCTGAGCCCCGGCCCCGCACCGCCCGGCACCTCCGAGCACCGGACCGTACGCGCCCGGTCGGCCAACCACCCGCAGGCCGGCCGGGCGCCCCGGTGCGCCCGCCCCCGTCCGGAACGGCGCGCGTCCGGAACGGCGCGACTGGAACAGTGCGCGTCCGGAACAGTGCCCGTCTGGAAGAGTGCGCGTCCGGAACAGTGCCAGGCGTACGATTCCGGACATGCCGACCGTCGCGCTCGCCGTCAGCGAAGGGATCACCCTGTTCGAGGTCGCCGCGCCCTGCGAGGTGTTCGGCGTCGACCGCGGCCTCGCCGACCCCTGGTACGACTTCACCGTCTGCGCCCCCGCGTCCGTCCGGCTCGGCGGCTGGTTCCAGGTGGACGCCCCGCGCGGGCTCGACGGCCTCGCCGCCGCCGGCACCGTGATCGTCCCGGCCTGCCGGAACGTCCTGGAGGAGCCGCCCGCGGACCTCGTCGCCGCGGTCCGCGACGCGCACGACGCGGGCGCCCGGGTGGTGTCGATCTGCACCGGCGCGTTCGTCCTGGCCGCCGCCGGGCTGCTGGACGGGCGCCGCGCCACCACCCACTGGATGCACGCGGCGCGCCTCGCCGAGCTGTACCCGCGCGTCGAGGTCGACCCCGGCGTGCTCTACATCGACGACGGGTCCGTGATGACGTCGGCCGGCAAGGCCGCCGGCATGGACCTGTGCCTGCACATCGTCCGCCTCGACCACGGCGCCGCCGTCGCGAACGACCTGGCGCGGCGGCTCGTCGTCCCGCCGCACCGGCCCGGCGGGCAGGCCCAGTACATCCCCGCGCCCGTCGGGCCAGGCCGCGAGCACGCGCTCGCCGGCCTGCTCCCGTGGGCGCTCGCCCGGCTGCACGAGCCGCTGACCGTCGAGGACCTCGCCCGCCGCGCCGGGATGAGCTCCCGCAACCTGGCGCGGCACTTCCACGCCGTCGCCGGGACGACGCCGCTGCAGTGGCTGCACGCCCAGCGCGTCCGCCGCGCGCAGGAGCTGCTGGAGACCACCGACGACGGCGTCGACGTGATCGCCGCCCGGACCGGCATGGGCACCGCCGCCACCCTCCGCCGCCATTTCCACCGCGTCCTCGGCGTCTCGCCGGACGCCTACCGGCGGACCTTCCGCGCCTCGGCCATTTCCGGCTGATCACCCGGCCGCTCGACCGGTACGGCGCCGGTGCGTAGGTCTCCGGCGCGGGACCGTCCGGTGCGGGCCAGCGCGGCGAGGGTCAGCGCGGCCAGGCCCGTCATGACGAGCAGGAGGACGGGCGGCGGGGCGAGCCGTCCGGCGGCGGCCAGCGGGAACGGCACCGCGAAGCCGACGTAGGAGACGGCCTGGTAGACCGACGTCAGCGCGGCGAGACGCTCCGGGCGGGCGAGCCGCTGCACCTCCTGCAGCCCGCACACCTGGCAGCACCCGTACGCCGCGCCGAGCACCAGCGCCGCCGCGACCACCAGCACCGGGCTGGACGCGGCCGCCGCGCCGGTCGCGACCAGCATCCCGGCGGTGACGAGGCCCAGCGCCGTCATGAGCAGCCGCCACGGCGCGCGGACCCGGCGGGCGAGCGGCTGGACGGCGATCCCCGCCGCGGCCGTCAGCGTCGTGACGGCCGCGCCGAACACGAGGGCGTGCCCGCCGAGGCGGTCGCCGACCAGCCCCGGAAGGTACGCGAGCGCGACCGACGCGGACCCGAACACCCACGGCGCCAGCGGCACGACGACCGTCCGGAACCGGCGCCCGAGCGCCTCGGGGACGCGCAGGGCGTCCCGGAGGCGGTCCGGCGCGCCCGTCCGGCGCCCGGTCTCCGGGGCGCGGGCCGCGAGCGGCAGCGCGAGGCAGGCGAGGAGCAGGTGCGGGACGTACGGCGCGACGGCCGGGGCGGGCGCCCACTGCGCGAGCAGCCCGGCGACCAGCGGCCCGAGCCCGAACCCGACGCTCATCGCGATCGTCAGCCGGCGCGGCGCCGCGCCCGCCGCCGTCGCCGACAGCTCCTTGATCCAGGCCGCGCCGGCGCTGAACGCGGCGCCGCTCGCGACGCCCGCGACGAGCCGTCCCGCGAACAGCCATCCCGAGCCCGTGCCGCCGAGGACCAGCAGGACCGTCCCGGCGGCGGACGCGGCGAGCGCCGGGACGAGCACGCGGCGGCGGCCGAGCCGGTCGGAGACCGGGCCGCCGAGCAGCAGCCCGGGGACGAGCCCGAGCACGTACATGCCGAACGTGGCCTGCAGGGTCGTCGCGGAGAGGCCGAGCCTGGCCCGGTACAGCGGCAGGAGCGGCGCGAACTGCTGCGCGCCCCACCCCACCGTCGCGACGGCGAGCCCGGCCCTCCACCAGGACCGGCCGCCGGTGCCGAAGTCGTTCATGGCGCCATGCTCCGCGGCGGGCCGGGCCCCGCACGAGCGGCTGGAACGACAACCTCCGCGCAGTTTCGGACGCCCGAGGTGCCGGCCGCTGTCGAGTGGGTTGCGCGAGCGGCCACCGGGGTGGATGCAGGGCACGCACGGTCGGGGGCGGCGCGGGAGGGAGCGCGGCCGGGTGTGGCCACTGTGCCGGGACGGGCGGCCGGGCGGTGCGCGGCCGGGCAGCGCAGAAGGCGGGCGGGGCGACCGGCGCCCGACCCGTCCGACCGGCTTATTTCGGCCGATAATTTAAATAGTGAATTTAGCCGCCGTCAAGCCGTCCGGCCCCATGCTTCGACCAAGATCATCGAGGTCGGGCGGGGGGTCCTTGACAGATGATCAAGGCCGGGGGAGGTTCCTTCTGACGCTGCAGCCCGCCGCAGGGGTCATGGCCGTCCGGGCGCGCCGTGACCCCGTCCGCCCACCCGCGGACACGCGCGGGCGCGCGGTCCACCGGGCCGCGCGCGTCGCCGTCGCCGTCACGACCCAGGAGGGATCTTGCGACACCCCCACACCCGAACGGCCACCCGGATCAGGCGTTCACTGATCGCGCTCGCGGTCGCCGCCTCCGCCGTACCCGCGGCGTCCGGCCCGGCCCTCGCGGACGCGCCCGCCTCCGCGCCCTACCTCAACCCGCGGCTCCCCGTCGCCCAGCGCGTCTCCGACCTGCTCGGCCGGATGACGCTCGAAGAGAAGATCGGCCAGATGACGCAGGCCGAACGCGGCGCCATCGACTCCGACCCGAGCCAGATCACCGGGCTCGCGCTCGGCTCGGTGCTGTCCGGCGGCGGGTCCGTGCCGGCCGACAACACCCCGTCCGGCTGGGCCGACATGGTCGACCGGTACCAGGCCGCCGCGCTCAAGACCCGGCTGAAGATCCCGCTGCTGTACGGGATCGACTCGGTGCACGGCGACAACAACCTCGTCGGCGCCACGGTCTTCCCGCACAACAACGCGATGGGCGCCACCCGCGACCCCGCGCTCGTCCGCGAGGAAGAGCGGATCACCGCCACCGAGACGCGCGCGACCGGCCCGCAGTGGGTGTTCGCGCCCTGCATCTGCGTCTCCCGCGACCTCCGCTGGGGACGGACGTACGAGTCCTTCAGCGAGGACCCCGCGCTCGTCATCAAGATGGAGACCGCCCTCGAAGGCTTCCAGGGGCGCACCAGCAAGGACCTCGCCGACCCCGCGCACGTCCTCGCCACCGCCAAGCACTACGCGGGCGACGGTGACACCAAGTACGGGTCGTCCACCAGCGGCACCTACACGATCGACCAGGGCGTCACCATCACCGACCGCGCCCACTTCAACAAGATCGACCTGGCGCCGTACGTGCCCGCCGTCCGCAAGTACCACGTCGGCAGCATCATGCCGTCGTTCTCCAGCGTCGACTGGACCGAGGACGGCGTCGGCAACCCCGTCAAGATGAGCGCCAGCAAGGAGCTGCTCACCGACGTCCTCAAGAAGAAGATCGGGTTCGACGGGTTCCTGATCAGCGACTGGGAGGCCATCCACCAGCTCCCCGGTGACTACGCCGCCCAGGTCCGCACGGCCGTCAACGCCGGCATGGACATGTTCATGGAGCCCTACAGCGCGCCGCAGTTCGAGCAGACCCTCCTCGCCGAGGTGAAGGCCGGACGCGTCGCGACGTCCCGCATCGACGACGCCGTGGCCCGCATCCTCAAGGCCAAGTTCGAACTCGGGCTCTTCGAGCACCCCTACACCGACCGGACCAACATCAAGTCCGTCGGCTCGCCCGCGCACCGCGCCGTCGCCCGCCGGGCCGTCGCCGAGTCGCAGGTGCTGCTGAAGAACTCCGGCCGCGCCCTGCCGCTGAAGAAGTCGCAGCGCATCTACGTCGCGGGCGTCAACGCCAACGACATGGGCAACCAGGCCGGCGGCTGGACCGTCACCTGGCAGGGGGCCTCCGGCAACACCATCCCCGGCACCACGATCCTGCAGGGCATCAAGCAGAACGCCAAGAACGTCACCTACAGCGCCGACGCCTCCGCGCCCACGGCCGGAAGCGACGTCGGAGTCGTCGTCGTAGGCGAGACGCCCTACGCCGAAGGCGTCGGCGACGTCGGCAACGGCCACACCCTCAACCTGTCCGACGCCGACAAGGCCAACATCGACAAGGTCTGCTCCGCCATCGAGAAGTGCGTCGTCCTGGACGTCGCCGGACGGCCGCAGATCGTCACCGACGAACTGCCGAAGATGGACGCGTTCGTGATGTCGTGGCTGCCCGGCAGCGAGGGCGCCGGCGTCTCCGACACGCTCTTCGGGAACCGTCCGTTCACCGGCCGCCTGTCCTACACGTGGCCGCGCAGCGAGTCCCAGGAGCCGATCAACGTCGGCGACAAGAACTACGACCCGCTGTTCCCCTACGGCTACGGGCTCCGCACCGACCGCTGAGCCGCCCGCCCTTCCGGCGCCGCGGGCTGCCCGCCCCGGCGCCGGAAGGCCCGGCCGTCTTCGAGCCCTCGCAAGCATGGGGCCGCACGACCTGCCCGAGCACTGCCTGCCCTGGCCGCTCGGGCCCGCATGCTGAGCGTCCCGTGACCGACTCGCCCGAGGAGCACTCCCTAGCCGGCGGACTGCGGAAGGCTCTCCCTGGCCTTCGCGTAGTCGCCCGTCGGAGCGCCCTCGTCGCGGCGGTAGACCAGATGCACAACGCCGGTCGTGAAGGTCTCCGACGAGATGAGCTGCAGCGGCAGCGGCGCGTCCAGGTCCTCGAACAGCCGCATCCCCGCGCCCACGGCGATCGGATGGACCAGCAGGTGCAGCTCGTCGAGCAGTCCTGCCGCCAGCAGCCGCCGGACGAGCGACACTGACCCGCTGATCGCGATGTCCGACGCCGACGGTTCGTCCTTCAACGCCGTCACGGCCTCGATGAGGTCGCCCTTGAGCCGCTCGGAGTTGCGCCAGGTGAAGTCGAGCTCCTGCGTCGACACCACGATCTTGCGGGCGTCACCGAGCTTCTTGGCGAACGCCGCGTCCTCGGCACCGGCCTTCTCCCGCTCCGGCCACGCACCCGCGAAGCTGTCGTACGTCCGGCGGCCGAGCAGGAGGGTGTCGGCCGAGCTCATCTGCGCGTCGACGGCCTCGCCCATCTGCTCGTTGAAGTACGGGAAGTGCCAGTCCTGCGGGTTCTCGACGACTCCGTCGAGCGAGATGAACAGCCCAGCGGTGATCTTCCGCATCCTGATGCTCCTTGGACGATCGCGATGATTCACGGTGCTCACGGGGTTCGACCCGTGCCGTCCTCAGAACTCATCGGCCGCCCGCAAGGAGGGAGACCGGGCTGGTCAGCGCCGTTCGAGGACGATCCCGAGAACGCGCACGACCGCCGAGGCGCGAGGCCAATTTGGGGTCCTGGCTGGGGCCGCCTAGGGCAGATGGCCCGAGTACATGGCTGACAGCGTGACGAGACCGACCCTGAAGGCGGCGGTGGTCTCCCAGATTCAGTGCAGTCAAGACCGTCAGGAGGCGTGGCGGCTGCGCCGCTGGAGGCGGTGTGTGGCGGGACGGCAGGAGCGGTGGCGCCAGTGTGCCCAAGGCGGTGCGGCTGTGAGGCCAGGCGGTACGGGTCCGGATTTGGTGGCGGGGCGACGGGTGAACTGGTGAGGGATAACGAGTCTCGCGATGACGGGCAAGGGGCGACGGGCGGCGGGCGACGGGCGAGGGGCGACGGGCCAGGGGGGCGAGGCTGCGAGGTGACGAGGTGATGAGGCGGTGAGGTGACGGGGTGGTGGGGCGAGGGGGCGAGGGGGTGGTGGCGAGGCTGCGGGGTGACGGGGTGACGGGGTGACGGGGTGACGGGGTGGTGGGGGCGAGGTGGCGAAGCTGCGGGGAGGTGTCGTGAAACGAGGCCGCTAGGTAGGAAGGCGAGTGTCGTAGGCGGGGTGGTGCGGTGCACGAGGTGTTGGGAGCGAAGCGGTGCACGAGGTGTTGGGGGTGAGCGGTGCGCAACAGTGTTGGCGGGGCGAAGCGGTGCCCGAGGTCTGATCGCGATCTGGTTGGGCGAAGCGGTGTCCGAAGTGTCGTGGGGCGAGGTTGGCTGAGGCTGTGTGGCGCGGCCACAGGTAGGGGTGCTACGTGCCCAGAGGCGAGGCGGTAGTTGGCGCTTGACTGGTGACGGTAGCGAGGTTGGCCGAAGTGTCGGGGGAAGAGAGTAGAGGCCTCTGTGCCGCAAGGCCGAAGCTCAGAGCGCAGGTTCGGAAGTCATGAATATGAGTGTTCGAAAGAATGACAAGAGGGGTGTTCGGGTGGTGGGGTGGCGCTTGCGTACGGGGCCGCCCCTCCAAAGTCAAGGGCGCCTTCGGCGTCGCTTCGCGATGGACTTCG
>NZ_JBEYYT010000359.1:0-10022 GCF_040645715.1 Spirillospora sp. NPDC046719
GGGGGGGGCCCGCCCCCCCCCACACGGCCTGCCCGTCAGCTCACCAGAGCGTCAGAACAGCCTGGACAGCAGCGCCTCCTGCTCGGCCTGGTGCAGCTTGGCCGAGCCGACGGCGGGCGAGGACGACGCCGGGCGCGACACCCGCGACATCTTCAGCCCCTCGATGTGGTGCGGCAGCTTCAGCGCCATGAACGGCCAGGCGCCCATGTTCGCCGGCTCGTCCTGGACGAAGACCACCTCGACGCCGGCCGGGTACTTCGCCAGCTCCGCCCTGATCTCGTCGACCGGCGGCGGGTACAGCCGCTCGACCCGCACGATCGCGGTGTCGGTGGCGCCCGCGGCGTCGCGCGCCTTCGCCACGTCGTAGTAGATCTTGCCGGTGGTGAGCAGCACCCGCTTCACGCCCGCCGGGTCCACGGCCGGGTCGGCCTCCGGGATGACCGGCTGGAACGCGCCATCGGTGATCTGCTGCACCGGCGACGTCGCCGCCTTCAGCCGCAGCAGCGACTTCGGCGTGAACACCACGAGCGGCTTGCCCCGGCCGGACAGCACCTGCCAGCGCAGCAGGTGGAAGTAGTTCGCCGGGGTCGTCGGGTAGGCGACCGTCATGTTGTCCTGCGCGCACAGCTGCAGGTACCGCTCGATCCGCGCGGACGAGTGGTCGGGGCCCTGCCCCTCGTAGCCGTGCGGCAGCAGCAGCACCAGGCTGGAGCGCTGGCCCCACTTCTGCTCGCCGGACGAGATGTACTCGTCCACCACCGACTGGGCGCCGTTGGCGAAGTCGCCGAACTGCGCCTCCCACGCGACCAGCGCGTCCGGGCGGGTCATCGAGTAGCCGTACTCGAAGCCCATCGCCGCGTACTCGCTGAGCAGCGAGTCGTGCACGTAGAACTTCGACACGCCCTGCCCGAACTGCTTGAGCGGGGTGTACTCCTCGCCGGTCTTGCGGTCGACGAGCACCGCGTGCCGCTGCCCGAACGTGCCGCGCCGGGTGTCCTGCCCGACGAGCCGGACCGGGTGGCCGTCCATCAGCAGCGAGCCCATCGCCAGCAGCTCGCCGGTCGCCCAGTCGATCGCGTCGTCCTCGATCATCTGCGCGCGGCGCTGCAGGATCGGCTGCAGCCGCGGGTGCGGGGTGAACCCCTCCGGCAGGCTGACCTGCGTCTCGATGATCCGCTTGACGGTCTCCTGCGGGATCGCCGTGCCGGCCCCGCCGTGGTCGATCGGGATGCGCTCCTCGACGTCCGGCTTGACGACCGAGCCCGGCTCCAGGGGCTTCTTCACGGCCTCGCGGGTCTCGGTGAACGCCCGCTCCAGCTGCTCCTGGTAGTCGCGCAGCGCCTGCTCGGCCTCCTCGACGGTGATGTCGCCGCGGCCGATCAGCGCCTCGGTGTACAGCTTGCGCACCGAGCGCTTGGCGTCGATCAGGTCGTACATCAGCGGCTGGGTGAACGAGGGGTTCTCGCCCTCGTTGTGGCCCCGGCGCCGGTAGCAGACCATGTCGATGACGACGTCCTTCTTGAACGTCTGCCGGTACTCGAACGCCAGCCGCGCCACCCGCGCGCACGCCTCCGGGTCGTCGCCGTTGACGTGGAAGATCGGCGCCTGGATCATCCGGGCCACGTCGGTGGCGTACACGCTGGACCGCGAGTACTCCGGCGCGGTGGTGAAGCCGACCTGGTTGTTGATGATCACGTGCACGGTGCCGCCGGTGCGGTAGCCGCGCAGCTGCGACAGGTTCAGCGTCTCGGCCACCACGCCCTGCCCGGCGAACGCGGCGTCGCCGTGGATCAGGATCGGCAGCACCGTGAA
Organism: Spirillospora sp. NPDC046719; assembly: GCF_040645715.1. NCBI lineage: Bacteria > Bacillati > Actinomycetota > Actinomycetes > Streptosporangiales > Thermomonosporaceae > Spirillospora > Spirillospora sp. NPDC046719. The sequence goes on from NZ_JBEYYT010000359.1 coordinate 1,813, forward strand.
CCCGGCCTCGCCGACGTCCAGCAGGTCCTGCTTGGCGCGGACGACGCCCTCCAGCACCGGGTCGACCGTCTCCAGGTGGGACGGGTTCGCGACCAGCTCGGTGTGGATCTTCGAGCCGTCGTCGGCGACGAAGTCGCCGGACGCGCCCAGGTGGTACTTCACGTCGCCGGAGCCCTGCGCGCTGCGCGGGTCGAGGTTGCCCTCGAACTCGCCGAAGATCTGCCCGTAGGACTTGCCGACGATGTTGGCGAGCACGTTCAGCCGGCCGCGGTGCGCCATCCCGATGACGACCTCGTCCAGGCTGGCCTTCGCCGCCGCGGAGATCACCGAGTCCAGCAGCGGGATGACGGACTCGCCGCCCTCCAGCGAGAACCGCTTCTGCCCGACGAACTTGGTCTGCAGGAACGTCTCGAACGCCTCGGCGCTGTTCAGCCGGCGCAGGACGTGCAGCTGCTCCTCGCGGGACGGCTTGTCGTGCGGGACCTCGACGCGCTCCTGGATCCAGGCGCGCTCCTCCGGGTCCTGGATGTGCATGTACTCGATGCCGACCGTCCGGCAGTACGCCATCCGCAGCACGCCGAGGATGTCGCGCAGCTTCATGGTCGGCTTGCCGCCGAACCCGCCGGTCGCGAACTCGCGCTCCAGGTCCCACAGGGTGAGGCCGTGCTTGAGGATGTCGAGGTCGGGGTGGCGCCGCTGCTTGTACTCCAGCGGGTCGGTGTCGGCCATCAGGTGGCCGCGGACCCGGTAGGCGTGGATCAGCTCGTGCACCCGGGCGATCTTGGCGACGTCGTCCTCGTGGCCGGCGGAGATGTCCTTGACCCAGCGCACCGGCTCGTACGGGATGCGCAGCGCCTCGAAGATCTCGTCGTAGAAGCCGTCCTCGCCGAGCAGCAGCTCGTGGATGCGGCGCAGGAAGTCGCCGGACTGGGCGCCCTGGATGATCCGGTGGTCGTAGGTGGAGGTCAGCGTCATCACCTTGCTGATCCCCATCCGGGCCAGCGTGTCGGTGGACGCCCCCGCGAACTCGGCCGGGTACTCCATGGCGCCGACGCCGATGATCGTGCCCTGGCCGGGCATCAGCCGCGGCACCGAGTGCACCGTTCCGATCGTGCCCGGGTTCGTCAGGCTGATCGTGGTGCCCTGGTAGTCCTCGATGGTCAGCTTGTTGCCGCGCGCCTTGCGGACGATCTCCTCGTAGGCGGCCCAGAACTGGCGGAAGTCCAGCGTCTCGGCGGCCTTGATGCTCGGCACGACCAGCTGCCGGGAGCCGTCCGGCTTCTGCAGGTCGATCGCCAGCCCGAAGTTGACGTGCTCGGGCCGGACCAGCACCGGCTTGCCGTCCACCTCGGTGTACGCGGCGTTCATCTCCGGCATCGCCGCGAGCGCCTTGACGATCGCGTAGCCGATCAGGTGCGTGAAGGAGACCTTCCCGCCGCGGCCGCGCTTGAGGTGGTTGTTGATGACGATGCGGTTGTCGATCAGCAGCTTGGCCGGGACGGCGCGCACGCTGGTCGCGGTCGGCACCGCGAGGCTGGCCTCCATGTTGGTGGCCGTCCGGGCGGCGACGCCGCGCAGCCGGACCTCCTCGGCGCCCGCCGGGACCGGCGGCGGCGCCGGCTTGTCCGCCTTCGGCGCCGGCTTGGCGGCCTTGTCGGCCGGCTTGGCGGGGGCCTTCGGCGGCGACACCGGAGGCTGCGGTGTCGGCGGGGCGGCCGCGGTGCCGTTGGCGGCCGCGCCGGCCGCCGTTCCGGTGCTCGTCTGGGGTGCGCCGGGGGACGCGGGGGTCACGGAACCGGGCCGGGTGCCCGGCTGGTAGTCCGCGAAGAAGTTCCACCAGGCTTCGTCAACCGAGTTGGGGTCTTCGAGGTACTTCTGGTACAGCTCGTCGACCAGCCACTCGTTGGCACCGAAATCTGTGATCTTTGGGTCGGCACTAGTTTGCGACGACTCTGTCGACACGGCGGAGATCGCCCTCTTCCGCAGCTCGCAGGTGAGATAAGAGACCTATCAAGGCTACTCGCACTTGACCTCTTCCCATGCCAGCGCGTTGCGATTGCACCCCATTCCCCCGCGGCCACAGGGATCTTGCCGAAGCCGAGGCCGCGCCTCCGACAAGATCCACCGTCCGAAAGGTGACCGAGGTCACCCACCAGCCGCGCCCGAAGCCCCGGCCGCGCGCCGCCCGAGCCGTCGCGATCGCGTGCGAAGCCGGATTCGAGCGAAGCGAGAATCCGATCGCGCAGCGAGGCCCCCAGGGCCGAGTCGGAGCGATGCAGCGATCGCACGCATTGCCCGTTGAAGGGAGGGCCCCCAGGGCCCGACCGCCGAGGGCGATGCTGGAAAACTCAGTGGGTGTGCGGGGGGACGGTGGGGCCCTCGCTGGCCTGGACGAGGACGAAGCCCTGGCCCTGGTAGGCCAGCTGCATGGCCTCGCCGCTGCCGCGGCCGATGAGCGCGGCGGCCTTGAAGGTGCGGTTGACGCCGACCTGGAGGCTGGTGCTCCACGCCACCGCGGACTGGCCGTCGGCGAACGTGGGGGCGCGGCCGCAGTCGAGCATGACCGGGGTGCCGTGCGTGGTGAGCGCGACGAAGCCGGTGCCCTGGAGGGTGGTGTTGAACAGGCCGCCCGCGGCGATGCCGGCGCCCTGGACGCGCTGGATGTCGGACTGCAGGTGCGAGTCGTAGGCGAGGATGTTGGCGCCGTTGACGGTCAGGCCCTCGTTCTCCAGGTAGAAGAGGTGGATGTCGGCGGCGTCGTGCGCGACGAAGAGCAGGCCCTGGCCGCGGACGCGCATCAGCGGGACGCCCTCGCCGGTGACGGCCTTCTTGATGAACTTGCCGATGCCTCCGGCGCCCTCGTAGTCGAACTCCATCTGGCCCTGGAAGGCGACCATGGAGCCCTGCCGGGCGAGGACGTCACCGTTGAGGTGGACGCGGAGCATCTTGGAGTTCTGGAGGGCGAAGTGGCCGGGGAGCTGCTGCCCCTGGTCCATGTTTCCGAAGAACTGGCTGCGCATTGTCGGGGGTACTGCCTCTCACGTCGTGATCGTTCCGGAGATCCGCCAGCATAACGACGGGATCCGACCGGTACGACGTGAAGCGAGCGGCGTTCGGTTCCCGGTGTCAGCCGCCGGTGCGCGCGTCGCGGCCTTGCGGGGCCGTCCAGTCGACGAGCGGGCCCTTCGGGACGACCCCGGACGGGTTGATGTTGCGCTGCGTCACGTAGTAGTGCCGCTTGATGTGGTCGAAGTTCGTCGTCCCGCCGAACGCGGGGATCGAGTAAAGGTCTCGGGCGTAGGCCCACAGGTGGGGATGGTCGACGAGGCGGCGCTGGTTGCACTTGAAGTGCGAGTAGTAGACGGCGTCGAAGCGGGCGAGGGTCGGGTAGAGGCGGACGTCGGCCTCGGTGATCCGGTCGCCGAACAGGTAGCGGCGGTCCGCGAGCCGTTCCTCGAGCCGGTCGAAAGTGGCGAAGAGGGCGTCGAAGGCGTCCTCGTAGGCGTCCTGCGCGGTGGCGAAACCGGCCTTGTAGACGCCGTTGTTGACCGTGTTGTAGACGAGGTCGTTCAGCTCGTCGATCTCCGGGCGCAGCTCCTCCGGGTACAGGTCGGGGGCGCCGGGGCCGTGGAGCGCGGTGAACTCCGTCTCCAGCATCGTGGTGATGTTGGGGAAGTCGTTGGTGACCAGCCGCTGCGTGACGGTGTCCCAGATGCACGGCACGGTGTAGCGGCCCTCGAAGGACGGGTCGCTCGCCAGGTACAGCTCGGACAGGAACACGGCGCCGGTGACGGGGTCGCGGTCGGGGAACCGCCAGCCCCGCTCGTCCCTGATCGGGTCGACGACGGCGACGGGCAGCGCGTCCTCCAGGCCCAGCAGCCGCCGGACGATCAGCGAGCGGTGCGCCCACGGGCAGGCGTAGGAGACGAACAGCCGGTAGCGGCCCGGCTCCACGGGGTATCCGCTCGAACCGTCCGCGGTGATCCGCTCCGTGAACCGGTTCGGCTGCCGGACGAAGCGGCCCCGCTCGACTTCCTGTGCGGTCATGTCCGGTTCCTTCCGAAAGTCAACCGTGCGGTGCGACCGTCCGGGGGAGGCGGCCGGGACCCTGGAAGGAGGCGGCCGCCGGCCGGCACGCCTTTCCGGCCACCGGCAAGTCGTCCTTCCGGGGGATCCTGGACCACCGGCCCCGCGCATACGATAACCGTCGGCGGCCCGCGCCAAACGGGCTCGCACGATCGCATGGCACGCAGCAGGGGCCGGCAGCCGGAGGCGGTCCCGGACGGACGAGATGGCGGGGGACCATGCTCGAGACTTTCAACACCCTGGTGGACGGCCTGCCGCCCGGCCTGGTCTACGGGCTGATCGCCGCGCTGGTGTTCGCGGAGGCGGCGCTGTTCGTCGGGTTCGTGTTCCCCGGCGAGACGGCGGTGGTGGTCGGCGGCGTGCTGGCCAGCCAGGGCACGCTCTCGCTGCCGCTCCTGCTGGTCATCGGGGTCGTCGCGGCCGTCGCCGGCGACTCGGTCGGCTACGAGATCGGCAAGAAGTACGGGCCGCGGCTGCTGGACATCCGCGCGGTGTCCAAGCACCGCGCGAAGGTGGAGGGCGCGCAGGACCTGATCCGGCGGCGCGGCGCCGTCGCGGTGTTCATCGGCCGGTTCACCGCGCTGCTGCGGGCACTGATGCCCGCGCTGGCGGGCAGCTCCCGGCTGCCGTATCCGAAGTTCCTGCTGTTCAACTTCCTCGGCGGCCTGACCTGGGTCGTCACGTTCACGCTCGGCGGCTACTTCGCGGGCGAGGCGTTCGACCGCGCGGCGCAGTGGGCCGGGCGCGGCCTCGCGATCGGGATCGCGGTGATCGCGGTCGCCGCGATCGTGGTGTGGAGCGTCCGCAAGCACCGCCGGGAGGCCCAGGAGGAGGCCGAGGTCGAGGCCGATGATCCGGCCGGCGCGGGCGCCGAGGCGGAGTCCGGCGACGGCGGCGCGGAGTCCCGCGTCGAGCAGACCCTCCCCTGACCGTCCCGCCCCCGGGTCACAGGCCGTCCGGAACGGCGGCCTCCATCCGCCCGGTGACCGGCGGAAGGTCCAGGTAGGTGCGGATGCCGGGCTCGGCCGCGCAGACGACGGGGATCGAGTTCAGCGCGTGCGCCGCGGCGGCGGAGATCTCGTCGGACACCCACTCGTCGTCGGTGGTCAGCGTGATCGACGGGCGGCCGTGCACCCGCACCGAGTGGCCGGGTTCGCCCCAGTCGGGGATCCGCGCGGCGTCCGCCTTGTGGATCACCTCGACGCTGATCACCGGCCGCCCGCCGGCCAGCCCGCTGAACGTCCAGCGCGCCGCGGCGACCGTGCCGCGCGGGACCAGGCCCGCGGTGATCTCCAGGTCGGTGCCGGCGAGCCGGTAGTCCACGTCCACGTCGATCTCGTCGAGGTCCACGCCGAGCCCGGCGGCGACGAGGTGCAGGCTCTCGGTGTACAGCGACCGCATCGCGGTGCGGGTGGGGCGCAGCGAGCGCAGGAACGCCTCCTCGTCGCGGCCGAACCCGACCATGTGGTGGACCATCCGCCAGGACGGGTGCCGCGCGAAGTCGGAGCATTCGCGGGAGTAGACGTGGGTGATCCGGCGCGACAGCCGGGATAACACCAGCGGCATCACGTCCGCCATGAACCCGGTGTTGAAGCCGGTCCCGTGGACCGACGAGCCGCCCCGCTTGCACGCCTGCTCCAGCTCGTTGACCAGGGAGGGGCCGTGCGCCTGCGGGTAGACCAGGCCGTTCACCGAGATCACGTTCTTGCCGGAGGCCAGCAGCGCGCAGACGGTGTCGAGGTCGGCGAGCGGGTCGCCGGTGCGCCCCGGCGCGTAGACGACGCAGTCGGCGTCCAGGGCGAGGATGGCGGCGGCGTCGCGGGTGGCGGTGACGCCGGTGGGGGCGCGGCCGCTGAGCAGGCCCGCGTCGGCGCCGTCCTTGGCGGGCGAGTGCACCCAGACGCCGGCGAGCTCCAGGCCGGGGCGCTCGAGGACGCCGCGGATCACCGCGCGGCCGAGCGCGCCGGTCGCCCACTGCACGACGCGGTACGGGCGGGGGGCGCTGGACGCGTCGGCAGGGCTCATCGAGACGGGACCTCCGAAGTCGAGGCGGCACCTGTGCGGACCGGGCCGGGTTGCGCGGGTGGGTGTGGACACTACGCCGTACGTCCCGGGGAATGCGGCATTTGCCGCAAGTTTCACTGAAGTCCCACGAAGCACGGTGCTTGCCCGCGCGGCGCGCCGGGGAGGCATCGGAGGGGGCCGCGGCCGAGCGGGATTCGGTTCAGTGGTACCACTGGGTAACCCCCGGATGATTACCTGGGGGCGTAGTCGGTGCGATGTGAGGAGACAGGAATGTCGGAACTGCGCTACGACGGCCGTGTCGCGGTCGTGACCGGGGCGGGCCACGGCCTCGGCCGCCAGCACGCGCTGGAGCTCGCCGCGCGCGGTGCGAAGGTCGTCGTCAACGACCTCGGCGGCGACCGCTCCGGTGTCGGCGCCTCCGCCGGCCCCGCCCAGGAGGTCGTGGACGAGATCAAGAAGAACGGCGGCGAGGCCGTCGCCAACCCCGACAACGTCGCGACCCCCGAGGGCGCGCAGGCGATCGTGCAGACCGCGCTCGACGCGTTCGGCAAGATCGACATCGTGGTCAACAACGCGGGCATCCTGCGCGACCGGTCGTTCAAGAACATGACCGTCGAGGAGTTCGACGCCGTCATCGCCGTGCACCTGCGCGGCTCGTTCCTGGTCTCCAGCGCCGCCTGGCCGCACCTGCGCGAGAACGGCTACGGCCGCATCGTCAACACCTCGTCGCCCGCCGGCCTGTTCGGCAACTTCGGCCAGGCCAACTACGCCACCGCGAAGATGGGCCTGGTCGGCTTCACCAAGACCCTCGCGCAGGAGGGCGCCAAGTACGACATCAAGGCCAACGCCATCGCGCCGGTCGCCTGGACCCGGATGACCGAGGACCTGCTGCCCGCCGACTTCGCCGACAAGCTCGGCGTCGACCAGGTCACCCCCCTCGTCGCGTTCCTGGTGCACGAGTCCAACCAGGACACCGGCGAGGTCTACACCGTCGGCGGCGGCCGGATCGCCAAGATCTTCGTCGCGGAGGGCCCCGGCTACGGCCAGAAGGAGACCCTCTCCGTCGAGGCCGTCCGCGACAACTGGGCCGCGATCAACGCGAGCGAGCCGCTCGCGGTGTTCAAGAACCCGATGGAGCAGATGGGGCCGCTCATCCAGCAGCTGACCTCCTGAGCCCTTGGACGGGATCAGGCTCGACCGGCGGGACGGGGTGCTCACCATCGCCCTGTCCCGCCCGGAGCGGCTGAACGCCGTCGACGGCGCGCTGACCGAGCGGATGCTGGACGTCCTCAACGAGCTGCCGCGCGACCCGTCCACCCGGGTCGTGGTGCTCACCGGGGACGGCCGCGGCTTCTGCTCCGGCATGGACATCCAGGGCGATCCGGGCCAGGAGGCCGAGGAGGGCCGCGCCCAGCGGCTCTACCGCGGCATCGCCCGCGGCGGCGAGGTCACCGCGCGGCTGCGGGAGATCCCGCAGCCGGTGATCGCGGCGCTGCACGGCCCGGTCGCGGGCATGGGCGTCTCCTGGGCGCTGGCCTGCGACCTGCGGGTCGCCGACCCGACCACCCGGTTCGTCGTCCCGTTCGTGAACCTCGGCCTGTCGGCGGGGGACTGCGGGCTGTCCTGGCTGCTGCCGCGCCTCGTCGGCCCGGCGAAGGCCGCGGAGATCGCCTACCGGGCGCAGCGCCTCGACGCGGCCCGCGCGGAGGCGCTCGGGCTCGTCACCGAGGTCTGCGCGGAGGGCGGCGACCTCGACGCCGCGCAGGCGCTCGCCGACGAGCTGCTCGCCACGTCCCCGTACGGGCTGAGCCGCACGAAGGAACTGCTCAACATGTCCCTGGACGTCCCCGGCCTGCGCCGGCAGATCGCGGCGGAGACCGGCGTCCAGGCCCTCGCCTTCTTCACCGAGGACCTGGCCGAGGGCATGACCGCCACCATGCAGAAACGCCCCCCGCGGTTCAAGAACCGCTAGTGCCGCCTGCGAGCGACAGCGGCGGGGGGGCGCGGGGCGGCGGGGGCGCCCCCCCCCGGTTTGCCGCGGCCCCCCCCCCCCCGCCCCCCCGGGGCGGGGGGGCGGCGGGCGCGCCGCGTGGCGCCCC
>NZ_JBEYYT010000360.1:0-9642 GCF_040645715.1 Spirillospora sp. NPDC046719
CGGTGGCCGGGGCACCGCACGTCACGCTCGGCCGGCTCGACGGTCTCAGCGGGACCGGGGGGCAGGGCGTGCTGACCGCCGCCGGCCTGCTGTTCTTCGCCTTCGCCGGGTACGCCCGCATCGCCACCCTGGGCGAGGAGGTCCGCGACCCGCGCCGCACCATTCCCCGCGCGATCCCCATCGCGCTGTTCATCACCGTGGCGGTCTACCTGGCCGTCGGGACCGCGGCGCTGCTGGCCGCCGGGCCGCACCGGCTCGCCTCCGCGACCGCGCCGCTGGCCACCGCCATCGACGCCGCGGGCGCGGGCGGTCTGGCGCCGGTGGTGCGGGTGGGCGGCGCACTGGCGGCGCTCGGCGCACTGCTGGCGCTGATCGCCGGCATCGGACGCACCGTCCTGGCCATGGCCCGCCACCGCGACCTGCCGGGCCGGCTCGCCGCCGTCCATCCCCGCCACCGGGTCCCGCACCGCGCCGAGGTCGCCGTGGCGGCCGTGGTCGGCGTGCTGGTGGCCACCGTCGACCTGCGCGGCGTCATCGGCTTCTCCTCCTTCGGCGTCCTCGTCTACTACGCGATCGCGAACGCCTCGGCGTTCACCCAGCCCGCGTCCGACCGCCGCTGGCCGCGCCCGCTCAACCTGCTCGGCGCCGGCGGATGCCTCGTCCTGGTCGCCACCCTGCCCTGGCCGTCGGTCGTGGCCGGGGTGGGCATGTTCGCGATCGGCCTGGCAGGACGATGGGTGATCCTGCGCCGCCGCACCCCGGCCCAGCCGCCTCCCGGGTAGGCGCGGCGGTCGAGCGGACCCGGGAGCATCCGCCGCACGCCTCTTTCCCGTAGCGCTTTTATCGTCTATCGTCGATTAACGATGAAAGAGGCGAACGGGCCGCTCGACCGGCCGACGGCGACCGAGTACGCGTCCTGGTTCAAGGCGCTGGCGGACCCGACCCGCGTCCAGATCGTGTCCCTGCTCGCCCGGCAGGGACGGCCGATGAACGTCGGCGAGATCGTCGACGCCGTCCACGTCGGGCAGTCGACCGTCTCCGCGCACCTCAAGGTGCTGGCCGAGGTCCGGTTCGTGCTGGTCGACCGGCACGGCACCGCCCGCTTCTACCGGATCAACACCGCGTGCGTGGAGTGCTTCCCCACAGCCGCCGACCTGGTCATGGGACGTCCCGCACCGGCCGCGCCGACCTGCCCGCCCGAGGAAGACCCGCCCGAGGGAGACGACTGATGCCCGACTCCGGCACCGGCGGTACGCCCGCCACCGACGCCATCGTCGCCCGCTACTCCGCCCGCGCCCGAGCCGCTCTGGCCGGTGCCACACCACAGGACGACTGCGGGAACGGCGATTCGTGCTTCGGCGCCGCCGCTTACCAGGCCGAGGACGAGGTGCCCGAGGCGGCGCTGCGCGCGAGCCTGGGCTGCGGCAACCCCCTCGCCGTCGCCGACCTGCGACCCGGCGAGACCGTGCTCGACCTCGGGTCGGGCGGCGGCCTGGACGTGCTGCTGTCGGCCCGCCGCGTCGGCCCGGCCGGGACCGCCTACGGCCTGGACGCCAGCGAGGACATGCTCGCCCTCGCCCGCGCCAACGCCCGCAAGGCCGGCGTCGGCAACGCCCGCTTCCTGCACGGGCACATCGAGCATGTCCCGCTCGCCGACGCCGGCGTGGACGTGGTCATCTCCAACTGCGTCATCAACCTCGCCGCCGACAAGGCCCGCGTGCTCGCCGAGGCCTTCCGCGTCCTGCGTCCCGGCGGCCGCCTCGGCGTCACCGACATCATCGCCGAGCCCGGCCTCGACCCCGGCCGGCGCGCGGCCGTCGAACAGGACGCCGGCTGCCCCGCGGGCACCCTGACCGTCGAGGAGTACCGCCGCCACCTGCTCGCCGCGGGATTCACGGCCATCACCATCACGGTGAACCATCAGGCGGCGCCCGGTCTGCACTCGGCGATCGTGCGGGCCGGGAAGCCGGCGTCCCCGCCCGGCACGCTCATCCGGCCCATGCGCTCCGCAGACGCCGCCGGCGTCCTGGAGATCTATCAGGCCGGTCTCGACACCGGCGACGCGAGCTTCGAAACCAGCGCACCGAGCTGGGGGCGTTTCGACCGCGCGAAGCTGCCCGGCCACCGGTACGTCGTGGCCGACGCCACGACGGGGGCGGTGCTGGGATGGATCGCCGCCTCCGCCGTCTCCGACCGGTGCGTGTACGCCGGGGTCGTCGAGCACAGCGTCTACGTCCACCCCGGCCACCGCGGCCGCGGTCTCGCCTCGGCGCTGCTGCGCGCCTTCGTCGACTCCACCGAGAGCGCCGGCATCTGGACCGTCCAGTCCGGCGTCTTCCCCGAGAACGCCGCCAGCCTTCGCCTGCACGCCCGGGCCGGTTTCCGCACGGTCGGCGTCCGTGAACGGATCGGGCGCCACCACGGCCGCTGGCGCGACGTGGTCCTCCTCGAACGCCGCAGCCCGACCCGCGCCGGCGAGTGCGCCGATGCGGGCGGTCAGGGTTCGAGGTCGACCACGCCCCTGCCGGTCGGGACGTCGAGCGGCACCGAGACCTGATCGTGCACGATCAGCCAGGTCCCGTCGATCTTCTGAAAGCAGTAGGTGACCCGCACCCACATGCCGCCCACCGCCGTCCCGTCCTTGAGCGTGCCGCTGAGACGGGCGAAGGCGTGTCCGAACGCCAGTCCGTCGCCCACGGTGAGCGCCAGGTCGCGAACCTCGTACGTCACGTCGTCGAAGATCGCGAACACTCTCGCCCAGTTTTCGAGCTTGGCCTCAAGCCCCACATGCTGCAGCGGCGGCTCGATGTCGAAGGACACGACGCCCGGTGCGTAGGGCCGCTTCAGGGCTTCGAGATCCTTCGCGTGGAGCCCGTCGATGATCTTGTCGATCTGCCCTCGGATCTCGGCCTCTTCGGCCTCGCGTTGCGTGGGTGTCAGCATGTCGGCCTCTCCTTCCCGCTGGATGTGCGGCTTCGCACAGCAGGAACGCTATGACGTTCAGAGCATGCTGTCGAAGATCAATATCGCTATGACGCTATGCCTTCCGAGGCATCGGGCCCTCGGCCGCGCGGCCTCATTCGGGCCGGCGCGGGAGGGGCGGCGGTGTACCGGGCGCTCGCCGAGCCCCGGCTACGGGTGGTGCCAGGGGAGTTGCGTGGGCTCGCCGCCGCCGGGGCCGGCGAGCAGCGCGGTGAGCAGGGCCGCCAGCCGCAGCGGGTAGACGGGTTCGGGCGCGTTCTCCAGTTCGGCGATCGGCCACCAGCGGTACTCGCTGATGCTGCGGCGTTCCACGTCGGTGAACCCGGTGGTGTCGATGTCGGTCGCGGCCGTCCGGTACAGGAAGTAGTCGTCGCGGAACATGCCGCGCATCCATCCGGGGAAGTCGGCGTACCCGGACGAGAAGGCGACGGTGGGGCCGAGGTCGCCGGGCGCGGCCACCAGGCCGGTCTCCTCGAGGAGTTCGCGGGCGGCGGCCTCCGCGAGGGTCTCGCCGTCGTCGACGCCGCCGCCGGGGGTGATCCAGCAGTGGCCCGCCTCGGGCCTGCGGTGCACGCGCGGGAACCGCCTGCGGTGCACGCGCGGGAACCGGAAGAGCAGCACGCGTTCGGCGTCGTCCACGAGCAGCACGCGCGCGGTGCGCCGCCGGTACCGGCCGGCGTCGTCCTCGCCGGTGCCGTCGGCGGCCGTCGGTGATCGCATGCCCGCCATCTTCCCCTATAGCGGGCGGGGGGACGCCGGCATCGGCTTGCGCGCTCGTCCTCGCCCGGTGTCGATCACGACGGCCTTCGCGGCCGCCCGGCGGGATCAGCCGCCCGGGTTCTCCGATTCGCGCCGGGTGAGCACGAGGGGGGCGTCCTCGGTGATGGCGACCGTGTGCTCGGAGTGGGCGGTGCGCGAGCCGTCGGCCGACCGGATGGTCCAGCCGTCGGGGTCGTAGACGATGCGGTCGGTCGTCCGCGCGAGCCAGGGTTCGAGCGCGAGGGTCAGCCCCGGCCGGAGCGTCATGCCGCGGCCCGCCCGGCCCTTGTTGGAGACGTGGGGCTCCTCGTGCATGGTGCGGCCGATGCCGTGGCCGCCGAACTCGGTGTTCACCGGGTAGCCGTAGTCGCTGGCCACCTTCCAGATGGCGGCGGAGATGTCGCCCAGGCGGTTGCCCGGACGCGCCATCTCGATCGCCGCCTCCAGCGCCTCCTCGGTGGCGCGGACGATCCGCAGGTCCTCCTCGGCGGGGGTGCCGACGATGACGGTGCGCGCAGAGTCGGCCACCCAGCCGTCGATGCCGACGGCGATGTCCGCGCTGAGCACGTCCCCGTCGCGCAGCGTGTAGTCGTGGGGGAGGCCGTGCAGGACGGCGTCGTTGACCGACAGGCAGATGACGTTGCGGAACGGGCCGCGGCCGAAGGACGGCGCGTAGTCCCAGTAGCACGACTCCGCGCCGCGCCGCTTGATCATGCCGCGCGCGTGGTGCTCCAGGTCCAGCAGGTTCACGCCCACGTCGGCGACGCGGCCGATCTCGGAGAGCACCTCGGCGACGAAGCGCCCGGCCACGTGCATGCGTTCGATCTCCGCCGGCGTCTTCAGTTCGATCACGAGTACCTCACGTCCCAGGGTGCTGGTATTACTATACCGGAACCTTAGCACTTGCCGGTATAGTAATACCAACCCTATCCTGAGGGGATGGTCCGCCAACCGCTCACACCGGAGCAGATCGAAGCCGGCAGGCGCCTCGGCGCCCTGCTGCGCCACGCGCGAGGGGGACGCGACCTCGCGGAGGTCGCGGACGCGGCCGGCATCTCGCCGGAGACCCTGCGCAAGATCGAGACCGGACGGCTGCCGTCCCCCGGATTCGGCACGATCGTCCGCCTCGGCGAGGCGCTCCGCGTGCCGATCGAGGAGCTGGCGGCCACCTGGCGCGGCAGCGACCTGCCGCTGGAAGCCGTCTCCTAGCCGCCACCGCGCCGGGCCGCCACGTCATCTATGCCGTTGGGTCGTGGCCCGCGCGGGAGATGGGCATGTAGGTCGGCGCGGGGTCGGTGGTCAGGAAGGTCCGGACCATGGCGCGCACCGTTTCAGGGTGCTCCATCAGCAGCAGATGGCTGGCGTTCGGCAGGACGGCCAGTTCGGCTGCGGGCAGCGCCCGGTAGAGCGCGATCGTGTGGTCGAGGGTGACGAGGTCGTCGTCGCCCGCCAGGACCAGGGTGCGGGCCTTCACCGCGCGCAGGTCGGACGGGTCGGGGGCCGGTTCGGTCGCGGCCGCGTCCGCGATCTTCCGGACGACGACGGGGAAGTGGTCGCGGCCGTCCGGGGACACCTCGGCGTAGGCGTCGACGATCGGGGGCGGCATCGGCCCGTCCGCCGACGGTCTGAAGACCATCCCGTCGAGGTCGTAGGCCGTGCTGATCAGGACGAGGCGTTCGACCAGGTCGGGACGGAGCATCGCGGTCCGCAGCGCCACGCTGCCGCCGGCGCTGTAGCCCACCAGGCGGGCGGGGCCGCCGACCACCCGGTCCAGGAACGCGATCGTGTCGCGCGCCATGATCTCGATGGTGATCGGGCCGGGCGCGTCGGGCGTGCGGCCGTGGCCGCGCCGGTCGGGCAGGTAGACGTGGAAGGCGTCGGCGAGGCCGTCGAGGTTGCCGGTGAAGCAGCGGCCGTCGGTCATCCCGCCGTGCAGCAGCACCACGGGGGCGCCCGTGCCGTGCTCGGCATGCCACATGTGAACGGTGTCGGTCATGCACTACATACGGGACGGCGGCTCCGGAGTCATCGGCAGTCCGAACACCGGGAACAGCGAGGCGTCGAGATAGGTGGTCATGGCGATGATCAGCCCGTCCCGGACGTCGATGACGACCAGGCCGAACGCCCGCCCGTCCCGGTACTGCGCGAAGGCGGCCGACCCGTTGGCCGCCGTGCGGACCAGCCGGTCGCCGGCGCACGCTCCGCCCGCGCCGAGCAGGGCCGTGCGGATCGCGTCCCGGCCGCTGAGCCACCAGGCGAACGGCGGCATCGACATGGTGGCGTCCCGGTGGAGCAGCGCCACCAGGCCGTCGACGTCGTAGGAGGTGAACGCCGTGACGTACCGGTCGAGCAGCTCCTCGTCGATCTCGCCGCCCCCGGCCGGCGGGCGCTGTGCGGACAAGGCCGCCCGCGCGCGTTGCAGGGCGCTGTTGACCGCCGCGGTACTGCTGCCGAGCAGCGCGGCCGTCTCCTCGGCCGACCAGCTCAGCACCTCGCGCAGGATGAGGACCGCCCGCTGGCGCGGCGGCAGGGACTGCAGGGCGGCGACGAACGCCAGCCTGACCGCGTCGCGCTGGACGGCGAGCTCGGCCGGGTCGCCGCCGGACGGCAGCACGAGCCGGTCGGGCACCGGCCGCACGAACGCGCCGGGGTCCAGCGGCGCGCCGAGGGCGCTCCCGACCTGCGCGGCCGGGCCGAGATCCATCGCGAGAGCGCGCCGCTGGACGGCGCGGGCCATGTCGAGGCAGACATTGGTGGCGATCCGGTACAGCCAGGTGCGCAGGGCGGCCCGGCCCTCATCGAACCGGTCGGCGTTCTTCCAGGCCCGCACGAAGGTCTCCTGGACGGCGTCCTCGGCCTCGGCTGCGCAGGCGAGCATCCGATAGCAGTGGGCGGTCAGCTCCACCCGGTGCGCTTCCAGGCGATCCTCGAACCCCATCCGGCCACACTAAGGCCCGTTCCCAAGGCGGTCAGACGGCGGCGATGCGGGCGGCGGGGGTCACGTCCCGCTGAGGAAGATCCTCTCCACGGCGCGCTCCGCCGCGCGGCCGTCGTCCCAGGGGCAGAACCGGGCGCGGAAGGCGTCGCGGGCCTTGGCCGCCGTGTCGCTCCACGGCGCGCCGGTCCGGAACGCTTCGATCATCTCATCCTCGGTGCGGGCGAGGACGCCGGGCGGGGCGGCGGTGATGTCGAGGTTGACGCCCCTGGTGAGCCGGTAGGTCTCCCAGTCGTTGGCGAGGACGACGATCGGCCGGTCCTCCAGGACGGCGTAGTCGAACATGATCGAGGAATAGTCGGTCAGCAGCACGTCGGAGGCGATGCAGAGGTCCTCGACCGACGGGTGGCCGGAGACGTCCATGACCCGGTCGTCGCCCCCGCCGTCGTCCGCCGCCGGATAGTAGTAGTGCGGGCGGAGGAGCAGGACGTACTCGTCGCCGAGTTCGCGAGCGAACCGGTCGATGTCGAACATGGGCCGGTAGCCGTCGCGGTACTCCCGGTGCGTCGGGGCGTACAGGACCGCCTTCTTGCCCTCGGGGACGCCGAGCCGGGTGCGCAGCCGCGCCCGCTCGTCCGGCGTCGCGGTGGCGAGCCGGTCGTTGCGCGGGTAGCCGATCTCCAGCAGCTCGTAGCGGCACGGGAACCCGCGCTGCCAGGCCTCGCTGGACAGCGGGTTGGACGACAGCAGGAAGTCCCAGCGGTCCGCGCGGGCGATCTGGGCCTTGAAGTCGAGGCCCTTGGCGCCGACGGGGAAGGCCATCTGGTCCAGCCCCATCTTCTTCAGCGGGGTGCCGTGCTGCGTCATCACGTGCACCTGCCCGGGACGCTTGATGACCGCGTTCGGGAACGTGACGTTGTTGACGAGGTACTTCGCCCGGGCCAGCACCCTCAGATACCGCAGCGTGCCGGGCGCCACGGTGTCCACGCCGTCCGGCACGGGCCCTGCGGCTCCGGGCTTCACCACCCAGACGCCGTGCAGGTGCGGTGCCATCTCCGCGGCCTTCCCGTAGATGGCGGCCGGATTGCAGGCGACGCCGCGGTACCAGTACGCGGCGTACACCACCAGGTTCTCGTCGATGGGCATGCGCAGTTGCACGCGGTAGTAGAGGCGGCCGAGCAGCCGCCTGCCCGTGCGCCTGCCGCGCCGCGCGAACCGCACGGCCGTCCGCGGCAGCGCGCCGGCGTGCCGCCGCGCCTTGGTCAGCGTGACGGCCAGCCGGTACGGCGCGTAGGCGCCCCGGTCGATCAGCCGGTACTTCACGGCCTTCAGCCGCCCGCCGGGGACGCGCCGCCCGGACGGCCGGCGCCGCCGGGAGAACTCGGTGATCCGGCCGAAGAACTCGCGGCGGTCGGGCGGGGAGATCCGGTCCTCCCGCTCCAGGATCATCAGCGCGTGGCCGATCACCCGGTCGAACATCAGGCCGCGGAACGGCTCGGTGCCGGGGCGGGCGTCCATGAACGCGAAGATCCGCTCGTACTGGTCGAAGGCGTCGAAGTGGCGGCGGCTCGCGCTGCTCGTGATGCCGCCGGAGCGGCGCTGCCGGTAGACGTAGCAGACCCGGTCCAGCAGGCTCAGCCGCTCGGCCGCCATCAGCAGCGGGAACGTGACGTTGAGGTCCTCGTAGTAGCCGGGGCTGAAGCGGAGTCCGAGCCCGAGCAGGTACTCGCGGCGGATCACCTTGTTCCAGGCCGCCATCATGATCCGCAGGACGTCCGGCCGCTCCGCACAGGTGAACACCGGGGGCGCGGGCGGGTCCCGGAAGTGGCGGCCGCCGGAGTTCGGCACGCGGGTGCCGTCCCACAGCTCGCGCTCGTGGTCGACGAGCAGCACGTCGGGGCGGGTCTTCGCCAGCCGGTCCAGGACCGCGCGGACCGCGCCCTCGGTCGCGTGGTCGTCGCTGTCGAAGAACCAGACGTACTCGCCCGCCGCCATGTCGAGCCCGATGTTGCGGGCCTGCCCGAGCCCGCCGTTGCGGTCCAGGTGGCGGACGCGGAGCCGGGGGTCGGCCGCGGCCATCTCGTCGAGGATCGCGCCGCAGTTGTCGGGCGAGCGGTCGTCCACCGCGATGACCTCGATTCCGGCGGCGGCCGGGTCGAGGATCGATTCGAGGCATTGGCGGACATACCCCTCGACCCCGTAGACGGGCACGATGACGCTGAGGACGGGGGAGTCGGAGCGGGTCGTGTTCTCGGGTGGGGGCATTGCCGGTCCCTGGTGACGACGGTCGTCCGGCCGGCTCTCCGACCGGACGCGACCGGCCGGCGGACCGTCGGCACGCGCGGCGTCCTCTGCGTTCACAGCGTGGATATGCGCTGTTCAGCCGGGTGCAAACGTGTCCCGCCGACCGTTCACAGCTACCTACTATAGCGATAGTAGATAGTTCCACACCCGCCTGGCGTCAGACGCCGTCACCCCAAGCCGCCGGTACCGGCCGGATCATCCAGGGGGCTGGGGAGGGTTCTGCGAGTCGCGGTCCCGCATGAGCCGGGCGTTGATGCGCTGGGCTTCGGCGAGCTGGTCTTCGAGGACGATGATGCGGCAGGCGGCCTCGAGCGCGGTCCCCTCGTCGACCAGGTCGCGGGCGCGCTGCGCCAGCCGCAGCTGGTAGCGGGAGTAGCGGCGGTGACCGCCGGACGAGCGCTGCGGGACGAACAGCCGGGCGTTGTCGAGGCTGCGGAGGAACGCGGGGGTGACGCCCAGCATCTCGGCGGCGCGGCCCATGCTGTAGGCGGGGTAGTCCTCGTCGTCGAACTTGTCCTCGAGCGCGGCGGGGTCGTCCTGCCCGGCCGTCTCCGGGTGGTGCCGGTCGTGCCGGTCGCCGGCCTCGGCCGGCTGGGATGCCTTCATGAACCTTCCGTACTGCCCTTGGTCGGCAGCGACGACAAACGGGGGCCCCCGCGGCC
>NZ_JBEYYT010000360.1:9652-10016 GCF_040645715.1 Spirillospora sp. NPDC046719
GTGGGCCGCCCCCCCCCACCCGGGGGGCCCCGGGCGCGCGGGGCCGCCGCCGGCCCCCTATGTAACAACACCATCTACCGGCTCTGAAGAGCCGGTCTTCCGCGTGTGCCACTCTGATGACCGTGGGACCGCGGGGATCGCGGATGCGTGACCGTAGACCACCTTCCAATCCGTGGAACTGCGGTACCCGCGCGGCGTGACTGGAGCCTGCAGCGGGCGATCCCGATGGCGTCGAACCCTCCTTTCCTCGACATCACTACCTGTACTGCGTTTCTCGGTACTGCGTGTTTCCTTGCGTACTGCTTTTTCTTGCGTTGTGTCGCTCCCGGCGGCCCGTTGGCCGCCGGTCCGGCCGGCTGCCGGA
>NZ_JBEYYT010000361.1:0-9969 GCF_040645715.1 Spirillospora sp. NPDC046719
CCGCCTCCTTGACCGAGACGCGGACGCGCCGGTAGGCGGCGGCCTCGCAGGTGCGGTTCTGCGCGATGACCTCCCGGTAGAACCACTCCGAGGCGATCAGCGCCAGGGCCCCGGCGGAGCCGCGCAGGGCCTCCTTGAGGGCCCCGGCCTCCAGCAGCCGGAACGGCAGGTTGACCGCGCTGCCCGCCACGCCGTGGCGGTCGTAGTGCACCTCCCCGGCGTGCACCGCGGCCCGCAGCCGGAAGCGGGCGCCGGGCGCGGCGGCGCCGTTGTGCCGTTCGAGGCACGCCGCGAGCCGCGCCGGGAACGGCCCGGCGAGGTGCTCCTTCGGCACCGCGGGGTCGATGAGGACCAGGGCCCCGTCGCCCCGGTCCTCGCAGGTGAAGTGCTCCTCGGGCACCCGCGACTCGGCCAGGGCCGTCTCCAGGGCGCGGAACATGGCGTCGCGGACGGTGAGCTGGTCCCAGTTCGCCCGGCCGCCGAACTTCTCGACGTCCACGCAGACGATGGACCGGTGCAGCGCGAACGGCACCTCGCGAGTACCGTGCAGGTGCTCATGCTGATGCACAGTCTTATGCACGTGCATGAGGAGCATGGTAGGGCACGCGGTGCCGTTCGGCCCAGGGTTACCGGCGGGTCAGGACGCCAGCAGGGCGGCGAGGAGGCGGCCCCGGATCTCGTCGTCGCCCTCCCGCGCCGGATGCCACGGGCAGGCGATGTCGAGGGCGGCGAGGCGGCCGGTGGCCTTGACCCGGCTGACGGCCGCCACGACGGCGTCGAACGACGGGCCGTTCCCGACCGGGAACCGCAGCCCCGGCAGCTCCGCCTTGTCGATCACGTCCACGTCGATGTGCAGGACGAGCGGGCCGTCCGGAAGGTCGATGTCGTCCACCGGGCAGCGGCGGACGCGGGACGAGGCGAGGAACTCGGCCTCCGCCGGGTCGAGGTCGCGGGCGTCCACGAGCACGGCCCGGTCCTCCGGCAGCGGCCGCAGCCGGAGACCACCGAGGGGACCGCGCCGTCCGCGACCTGCGCGGCGACCTCGGCGGCGACGCGCTCGTACAGCGCGCCGATCCGCGACCAGACGTCGCCGCCGGGAAGCTCCCCCGCGACCGTGACCACCTCGGCGCCGGGGAGCGGGAACGACGTGCCGGGGAGGCGTTCGTCCTGGTGGTAGGGGACCAGGGTAATCGTCATGCGCACACAGTAGAGCGGCCCCGCCCGGAGAACCGGGCGGGGCCGTGGCCTGGGCCGACGCGTCAGCGCTTCTTGCCGCCGGCGGTCGCCTTCAGGTAGTCGCGGTTCAGGTTCCCGATCACGTCGAGCTTGATGCCCTTCGGGCAGACCGCGACGCACTCGCCGGTGTTGGTGCAGCCGCCGAAGCCCTCGTCGTCGTGGGTGTCCAGCATCGACACGACGCGGTCCCAGCGCTCCGGCTGGCCCTGCGGCATGAGGCCGAGGTGGGTGACCTTCGCGCCGAGGAACAGCGACGCCGAGCCGTTCGGGCAGGCCGCGACGCAGGCGCCGCAGCCGATGCACTCGGCGGCCTCGAACGCGCGGTCCGCGTCCGGCTTCGGGACGGGCGTGGAGTGCGCCTCCGGGGCGGTGCCGGTCGGCGCCGTGATGTAGCCGCCCGCCTGGATGATCCGGTCGAACGCGGACCGGTCCACCACCAGGTCCTTGACGACCGGGAACGCCTTGGCGCGCCACGGCTCGACGTCGATGACCTCGCCGTCCTTGAACTTGCGCATGTGCAGCTGGCAGGTGGTGGTGCGCTCCTCGGGGCCGTGCGGGGTCCCGTTGATGACCAGCGAGCACATGCCGCAGATGCCCTCGCGGCAGTCGTGGTCGAACGCCACCGGCTCCTCGCCGTCGGCGATGAGCTTCTCGTTGAGGACGTCCAGCATCTCCAGGAACGAGGCGTCCGGGGAGATGTCGTCGAGCTTGTACTCGACCATCTTCCCCTTGTCCTGGGGGCCGCTCTGGCGCCAGACGCGCAGTGTGAGCTTCATGATTACTTGTACGACCTCTGCGTCGGGTGGACGTATTCGAAGTTCAGGTCCTCCTTGTGGAGGACGGGCTGCTCGCCCTCGCCGGCCCATTCCCAGGCGGCGACGTAGCCGAAGTTGTCGTCGTCGCGCTTGGCCTCGCCGTCCTCGTCCTGGCTCTCGGCGCGGAAGTGGCCGCCGCAGGACTCGGTGCGGTGCAGGGCGTCGATCACCATCAGCTCGGCGAGCTCGAAGAAGTCGGCGACGCGGCCGGCCTTCTCCAGCTGCTGGTTGAGCTCCTCGCCCTTGCCGGTGACCTTGACGCGCTTCCAGAACTCGTCCCGCAGCGCCGGGATGAGCTCCAGGGCCTTGCGCAGGCCCTCCTCGGTGCGCTCCATGCCGCAGTACTCCCACATGATGTGGCCGAGCTCGCGGTGGAAGGAGTCGACGGAGCGGTCCCCGTCGATCGACAGGAACTTCTCGATGCGCGACGTCACCCGCTCCTCGGCCGCGGCGATGCTCTTCTCGTCGACCGGCGGGAGGGCGTTGCGGGCGATGTAGTCGTTGATGGTGTTCGGCAGCACGAAGTAGCCGTCGGCGAGGCCCTGCATCAGCGCGGACGCGCCGAGCCGGTTCGCGCCGTGGTCGGAGAAGTTCGCCTCGCCGATCACGAACAGGCCGGGGATCGTCGACTCCAGGTCGTAGTCGACCCACAGCCCGCCCATCGTGTAGTGCACGGCCGGGTAGATGCGCATCGGCGTGTCGTACGGGTTCTCGCCGGTGATGCGCTCGTACATCTCGAAGAGGTTGCCGTACTTGGCCTCGACCTTGTCGCGGCCGAGCCGCTCGATCGCGTCGGCGAAGTCGAGGTAGACGCCGAGGCCGCCGGGGCCGACGCCGCGTCCCTCGTCGCAGACGTTCTTGGCGGCGCGGGAGGCGATGTCGCGGGGGACCAGGTTGCCGAAGGACGGGTAGATGCGCTCCAGGTAGTAGTCGCGCTCGTCCTCGGGGATGGCGGACGGCTTGCGGGTGTCGCCGGCCTTCTTCGGCACCCAGACGCGGCCGTCGTTGCGCAGCGACTCCGACATCAGGGTCAGCTTGGACTGGTGGTCGCCGCTGACCGGGATGCAGGTCGGGTGGATCTGGGTGTAGCACGGGTTGGCGAACAGCGCGCCGTGCCGGTGCGCGCGCCAGGACGCGGTGACGTTCGAGCCCATCGCGTTGGTGGACAGGAAGTACACGTTCCCGTAGCCGCCGGACGCCAGCACCACCGCGTCGGCGGTGTAGTGCTTGATCTCGCCGTTGATCAGGTTGCGGACGACGACGCCGCGCGCCCGGCCGTCCTCCATGATCAGGTCGAGCATCTCGTGCCGCGGGTACAGCTCCACGTTCCCGGCGTCGACCTGCCGCATCAGCGCCTGGTAGGCGCCGAGCAGCAGCTGCTGGCCCGTCTGGCCGCGGGCGTAGAACGTGCGCGACACCTGCGTCCCGCCGAACGAGCGGTTGTCGAGCAGGCCGCCGTACTCGCGGGCGAACGGGACGCCCTGCGCGACGCACTGGTCGATGATCTGCGTGGAGATCTCGGCGAGGCGGTGCACGTTCGACTCGCGGGAGCGGAAGTCGCCGCCCTTCACCGTGTCGTAGAACAGCCGGTGCACGCTGTCGCCGTCGTTGCGGTAGTTCTTCGCGGCGTTGATGCCGCCCTGCGCGGCGATCGAGTGGGCGCGGCGCGGGCTGTCCTGGAAGCAGAACTGGATGACGTGGTAGCCGGCCTCGCCGAGGGTGGCGCCCGCCGAGCCGCCCGCCAGGCCCGTGCCGATGATGATGATCTTCTTCTTGCGGCGGTTGGCCGGGTTGACCAGCTTCGCCTCGAACTTGCGGGTCGTCCAGCGGTCCTCGATCGGGCCCTTGGGCGCCTTGGCGTCGGCGATCGGCTCGCCGGACTTGTAGAAGCTGTCGCTCATGTCAGCTCACCCATCCGAAGGTGACGGAGATCGGGACGGCGATGAAGCCGAGGGTCACGACCCCGGCGACGCCGCCGGCGAGGAGCCGCAGCGTGCCGTTGCTGCGGGGGCTGCGCAGACCCAGGGTCTGGAACGCGCTCCAGATGCCGTGGTTGAGGTGCAGGCCGACCAGCAGGACCGCGAGGACGTACCAGACGGTGATGTACCAGCGGGAGCCGTCGAAGTCGGCGATGACCCGGTCGTAGGGGGTGGCGTCGGACCCCAGCGGGTTCACCGCGAAGAAGGTGAGGTCCAGCAGGTGCCAGATGACGAACAGCGCGATGATGACGCCGCCGTACCGCATCGTGTGGGTGGCGTAGCCCTGCGCGTGCGACTTCTTCTTCGCCTGGTACTTGACGGGCCGGGCGCTCCCGGCGCGGCGGGCCAGCGACACCGCCGACCAGATGTGCAGCACGACCGACACCGTGAGCACGATCTCCAGGATCGTCAGCAGCGTCCGGTGCGGGACGGCGGGCTCGCCCATCGTGCGCAGCCAGTGCGCGTAGTGGTCGAAGTCGCTCTCACCGAGGAAGATCTTCAGGTTCCCGATCATGTGCGCGATCAGGAACAGCACCAGGATTGCGCCGGTCACGGCCATGACGGCCTTCTTGCCGACGGTCGATCGGTAGATCGCAGGTATCGCTATAGCCACGTCGCGAACGGTATGTCCAATTTGGACAAGAGCGCCAAGTCATCAGCGCACTCAATCCGATAGCCGCAGGCTATGAACCGAGCCGGGACGGGCCTCCCCGTGCCGCGGGGCCTCCATGATCGTGAGTGACGTCACAGAGAGTTCGGGAACCGGGCCGCGCAGTGACGCAGACGACATTGACCCCGGCGCCGCCGGTGTGCGGTCAGGACGCCGCCGTGGCGCGGATCACGACGCGGTGGCCTGCCGGGACAGCAGCAGCACCGCCAGGTCGTCGGTCAGGGCGTCCCCGTTGAGGCGCTCCACCTCGGTCACCAGCTCGTCGATCAGCGACCGCCCGGTGGCGCCCCTGCCGCGCGCCCCGCGCGCCAGCTCGACGAGGCCGTCGGTGCCGAGCCGGGTGGACCCCGCGCCGACCCGTCCCTCGATCAGGCCGTCGGTGTAGAGCATCAGCCCCCACGACTCGCCGAGATCGATCTCCGTCGTCGGCCACTCCGCGCCCGGCACCAGGCCGAGCGCCGGGCCGTGCGCGTACTCCGGCAGCGCCGCGACCTCGAAGCCGCCGTCCGGCTCGTCGCGGAACAGCAGCGGCGCCGGGTGCCCGGCCAGGTGCATCCGCGCGGTCCGCCGGGACGGCGCGATCGTGATCATGCAGAGGGTGGTGAAGATCTCCTCGCTGCGCCGCTCGTGCCCGAGGACGGTGTCGAGGGTGCCGAGCAGCTGCTCGCCGGTGTGCCCGGCCAGCACCAGCGTCCGCCACGCCATCCGCAGCTGGACGCCGAGCGCCGCCTCGTCCGGGCCGTGCCCGCACACGTCGCCGATCATCAGGTGGACGGCGCCGCCCTCGGTCTGCACCGTGTCGTAGAAGTCGCCGCCGAGCAGCGCCCGCCGCCGGCCCGGCCGGTAGCGGGTGTGGTGCCGCAGGGCGGGGTCGTCGATCAGCGGGACGGGCAGCAGCCCGCGCTCCAGCCGCGCGTTCTCGCGGCCCAGGATGCGCGCCTCCACCAGCCGCCGCTCGGTCTCCTCCGACCGCTTGCGCTCTATGGCGTAGCGCACCGCGCGGGCCAGCAGCGGGCCGTCGACCTCCTGCTTGACCAGGTAGTCCTCGGCGCCGGCGGCGACCGCGCGGACGCCGAGGCCCGCGTCGTCCAGCCCGGTCAGCACCACCACCGCGGCCGTCCCGGACATGTCCAGCACCTGCCGCAGCCCGTCCAGCCGGTCGATCCCCGGCGCCGAGAGGTCCACGACGATGCACTGCGTGCGGCGGGTCAGCCGGCGCCGCGCGGTCGGCAGGTCCGCCGCGACGGTGATCAGCGCGTCCAGGCCGCTGTCGGCGAGCATCTTCTCGACCATCAGCACGTCGGCGGGGTCGTCGTCGATGAGGAGCAGGTCGACCCTGTCCTCGGCCCCTGGCGTGAAGGGATGCGTCTGGTGACTGATAGTGCTCACTAAGCTTCCGGAAAAGTCGGGGCTGGCGACGGCACTGGCAACGGCCGGACCGTTCCGGTTATTCCTGCGGTGGCAGGACGCAAGGACCGGACCGCACCGGGGGAGCGGCATCTGCCTAGCCGCCGCGGTCCCGGCTCGGGGAGCCGAGGAACCTCGCTCCCATGCCCTCCGACCTTAGCGTGTCCCCGCGTTCCCGCGCACCCCTGTGATCGTCCGCGAGGCGGGTCCCGGACGGCCCGGAACCCCTCCCCGGCGCGCTGACCCCGGGTCCCGCCGGACCCCGGCGCGGGGCAGAAAATCGTTCGAACTTCCGGGGGGTCGCCGCATATCTTCGTCCGGTGAAACCGTTGCCGGAGAAAGATCCAGGCAGCCCCGACCACCGATCTCCCGCCCGCTACCTGCTCTGGCTGCTGCGCGCCGAATGGCGCGGCGTGCTGGCCGGGGGCCTGCTCGGGGTCGGCTGGATGCTCAGCCAGGCACTGATGCCCGCCGCGATCGGCCGCGCCATCGGCGAGGGCGTCGCCGGCCGCGACGACCGCGCGCTGCTGTTCTGGACGGCGGTGCTGCTCGCCCTCGGCGGGGCGCAGGCCGCGACCGGGATCCTCAGGCACCGGCGCGCGGTCTTCCTCTGGCTGTCGTCGGCGTACCGGACCGTCCAGATCGTCACCCGGCACGCGACCCGGCTGGGCGCGACGCTGCCGAGGCGGCTCGGCGCGGGCGAGGTCGTGAGCATCGGCCTGTCCGACGTCGCGCACCTCGGCGACGTCGTCGACATCGTGTGCCGCGGCTCCGGCGCCGTCGTCGCGATCGTCGTGGTGGCGGCCGTGCTGCTCGCGACCGCGCCGCAGCTCAGCCTGGTCGTGCTGGTCGGCGTCCCGCTCGTGCTGCTGCTCGCGGCGCCGCTGCTGCGCCCGTTCCGCGAGCGCGAGGAGGCGCACCGCGAGCTGGTCGGCGAGCTGAACGGCCGCGCCACCGACCTCGTGGAGGGGCTGCGGATCCTGCGCGGCATCGGCGGCGAGCGGCTGTTCTCCGGCCGGTACCGCGCCCTGTCCGGCCGGGTCCGCGACGCCGGCGTCGCCGCGGCCCGCGCCGAGTCCCGGATCTCCGGGGCCGAGGTGCTCCTGCCCGGCCTGCTGATCGCCGCCGTGACCTGGGCCGGCGCGCACTACGTGGCGCGCGGCGAGATCGGCGTCGGTGACCTGGTGGCCTGCTACGGCTACGCGGTCTTCCTGATCGTCCCGCTGCGGACGATCGGCGAGGCCGCCGGCAAGATCACCAAGGGGCTGGTGGCGGCGCGGCGCGTCGTCCGGCTGCTCGACCTGGAGCCCGCACCGGACGGCGGTACCGCCCGCCCGGCCGGGCCCGCCGAGCTCGTCGACATCGCGTCGGGCCTGGTGGTGCGGCCCGGGCGGGTCACTGCGATCGCCGCCGCGCAGCCCCGCGACGCGCAGGCGATCGCCGACCGGCTCGGCCGGTACGCGCCCGGCGACGTCGACTTCGCCGGCGTCCCGCTCTGCGAGGTCGCCGGGATCCGCCGCCGCGTGCTCGTCGCCGTCAACGAGGACCGGCTGTTCGCCGGCACGCTCGCCGAGGCCCTCGCCCCGCCCGGCACGCCCGCCGCCGTGCTCGACGGGGCGCTGCGCGCGGCGTCCGCCGAGGACATCGCCGCCGCGTCCGGCCTGGACCGGCACGTCGCCGAGGCGGGCCGGGAGTTCTCCGGCGGGCAGCGGCAGCGGCTCCGGCTGGCCCGGGCGCTCGCCGCCGACCCCGAGGTGCTGGTCCTCGTGGAGCCGACCAGCGCCGTCGACGCGCACACCGAGGCGCGGATCGCCGAACGGCTCGGCGAGGCGCGCGCGGGCCGCACCACCGTCGTGTGCACGACCAGCCCGCTGATGCTGGACCGCGCGGCGCACGTCGCGTTCGTCGAGGACGGGCGGGTCGTCGCCGAGGGCACCCACCGCGACCTGCTGCGGACCGAGCCGCGCTACGCCGCGGCCGTGACCCGCGGCGAGGCCGCCCCGCGCCGCTGACCGGACGACCACCCACCGACACCCACCGACCACCCGAACCCGACCACCGGACCGCTGTACGGAAGGGCCCGAGAACCGTGAGCACCGAGATCCTGCCGGTCGCGGAGCCCGCGCAGGTGCGGGCGTACGCGCGCCGCGTCGCGCTGCGGCACCCGCGCGCCCTCGCCGGGACGCTGGCGCTGCACGGCCTCGCCGCCGTCGCGGGCCTCGTCGCGCCCCGGCTGCTCGGCGAGCTGGTCGAGGGCGTCCGCGACGGGACCGCCCACATCGACACCACCGCGCTCGCCATCGCCGGCTTCGTGATCGTCCAGGGCGTGCTGACCCGGTACGCCTACTTCACCTCCGCCCGCCTCGGCCAGCGCGTCCTCGCCGAGCTGCGCGAGGAGTTCGTCGACCGGCTGCTCGGGCTGCCGCTGTCGGCCGTCGAGCGGGCCGGCACCGGCGACCTCGTCACCCGCGCGTCCCGCGACGTCGACACGCTCGGCACCTCGCTGCGCGAGGCCGTCCCGGAGACCCTCGTCGCGATCGTCGTCGGCGCGTTCACCTTCGGCGCGCTGCTGGTCAACGGCCCGCTGGTCGCGCTGCCGTGCCTGGTCTCCGTCCCGATCCTGTGGGGCGTCATGCGCTGGTACCTGCCGCGCTGCCGGGACGGCTACCTGCGCGAGAACGCCTCGTGGGCGCTGATCGCCGACGGCCTCGCCGAGACCGTGCACGGCGCCAGGACCGTCGAGGCGTTCGGCCTCGCCGAGCGCCGGCACGCCCGCGGCGACGCCGACATCGCCCGCTCCTACGCCGCCGAGCGGTACACGCTGCGGCTGCGGACCGTGCTGTTCCCGGTCGCCGAGTTCGGGTTCGTGCTGCCGGTCGCGACGACCCTGCTGTTCGGCGGCCTGTTCTACGCGCACGGGATGGCCTCGCTCGCGCAGGTGACCGCCGCGACCCTGTACGTCCAGCAGCTGATCGAACCGGTCGACATGCTGCTGTCCCGGCTGGACGAGCTCCAGCTCGGCGGCGCGTCCCTGGCCCGGCTGCTCGGCGTCGGGAACGTCCCGCCGGACCGGGAGGCGGGCACCCGTCGCCCGGACGGCGAGCGGCTCACCGCGCGGGACGTCCGCTACTCCTACCGGGCGGGCCGCGACGTCCTGCACGGCGTGGACCTCGACCTGCGGCCGGGGGAGCGGCTGGCGATGGTCGGGCCGAGCGGCGCGGGCAAGTCGACGCTGGGCCGCCTGCTCGCCGGGATCGACGGGCCCCGCTCCGGCGCGGTCACGGTCGGCTCGGACGCGCCCGTCCCCCTCGTCGAGCTGCCCCTCGACGAGCTGCGCGGCCACGTCGCGCTCGTCACGCAGGAGCACCACGTGTTCCGGGGCACGCTCCGCGAGAACCTGGCGATGGCGCGCCCGGACGCCTCCGACGCGCGGATGCGCGAGGTCCTCGCGACCGTCGACTGGGACGGCCCCGGCCTGGACGCCGAGGTCGGCGAGGGCGGCGCGGCGCTGTCGCCCGCGCAGGCGCAGCAGCTCGCGCTGGCCCGGCTCGTCCTCGCGGACCCGCACACGCTGGTGCTGGACGAGGCGACGTCGCTGCTCGACCCGCGGGCCGCGCGCCGGCTGGAGAGCACGCTCGCCGCCGTCCTGGACGGCCGGACCGTCGTGGCGATCGCGCACCGGCTGCACACCGCGCACGACGCCGACCGCGTCGCCGTCGTCGAGGACGGCCGGATCACCGAGCTCGGCACCCACGACGAGCTGCTCGCCGAGGACGGCTCCTACGCCGCCCTCTGGGACTCCTGGCACGGCCCGGAGTCCCGCACCCGCACGCCGTGAGCTCGCGGCGGGCCGCCGTAGATC
>NZ_JBEYYT010000362.1:0-9968 GCF_040645715.1 Spirillospora sp. NPDC046719
GCACCCCCCGCCGCCCCCCCCGGCCCGGGGGATCCGCCGTGCAGGCTAGTTACCCCTTCGCGGGGTCGGTGCAGGAGCCGGTGGTGGTGGGGCTCGGTGCGGGCGCCGGATCCCGCTCGGGGAGGCCCGGACCCGTGCGGCGCAGGTTGTGCGTCCTCATCACCGACTGCAGGTCGGGGTTGCCGTCGCGGCCGTCGGCGTCGGCGAGCGCGGGGCACGCCCAGGCGTCCTGGCGGCCCCACGAGTAGCTGATGTCGAACGCGGGCCTCGGGACGAGCCGGTCCCACCGGGTGAGGATCGCCTTCATCTCGCCCGCGGCCGGCAGCCGCCAGTTCTTCTCCCCGTCGCTGCAGGACTGCCCGAACGTCTGGAACACCGGCACGATCATCTTCCGGGTGAACCCGGCCCGGGTCGCCTGGCCCACCATCGTGTCGATCGCCTTCAGGTCGCACCCGTCGTGCCCGGAGCGGCACGGGTAGGGGTCGAGGCCGATCAGGTCGAGGTGGGTCTCCGACGGCTTCAGCGGGGCCATCGGCCAGTCCGTCAGCGACGCGAACGCCTTCTGGCCGGGCGCGTACCGGTGCACGATGTCGGCGCGCCGCCGCAGCTCGCCGGCGATGCCGGGGCACTGGTCGGGGTTCGGCTCGTCCGACAGGTACCAGCCGTACACGCGGTCGTTCCCGGCGAACCGCTTCACCGTGTCGGCGAACGCCGACGTGCTGTTCTGCTCGAAGTCGCCGCAGGTGGTGTTGCCGACCCACAGCAGCGCCCGGCCGCCCTTCGGCAGCGAGGCGATCTCTCCGGCGTCGGGGTCCACGTCGAACAGGTCGTAGCCGAGCGCCGCGGCCTTCGCGCGGTCGCCCGCCGGCATGTTCAGCGCGGCGTGCAGGGTCCCGGTGGCCAGGGCTCCGGCGGCCCGGGACGCGGCGGCCGGGCGGGCGGCGGCATCGCCGGCCGAGGGGGCGAGGAGGTATCCGGTGGCGGCGCCGCCGAGGGCGGCCGCGGCGGCCACCGCGAGGAGTCGCGTCTTCATGAGGTCTCCCGGCATCGCTGATGCGGCATGGGCATGAGATGCGCGTCCAGCGTCGCACGGGAACGGCGCAGATCACCGGGAAACCGTCCGCGGGCCGCGATGACCCCGGAAACGGACGGGACCGGCCGCCTTTACGGACGGCCGGTCCCTGGACGAGCGGTGCGCTCGCGGTGCCGGTGGTGCGGGAGGGTCAGACGCGCCAGGAGCGGACGAGCTCGTCCAGCGCCGCCTGGTCGTAGACGATGCCCTGGTCGCCCAGCTCCTTGGCGACCAGCTCGCCGTCGCCGTGGTGCTTGGCCAGCAGCCGGTACACCGCGTAGGGGAACCAGTGGTTGTCGCTGATCCGCCGGATCTCGGCCTCGTCGCAGCGGTAGCCCTCGGCGCGCACCTCGGCCAGCGTCGCGGCGATGTCGCCGTGCCGGCGTTCGAGGACGTCGATGACGATCGTGCGCAGGTTCTCCGGGTCGGGGGCGGGGCCGGTGTCCTCGTGCGGGACGCCGACCGCGCTGCGGCCGTTGAGGCTCCCGCGCGCGGCGGCGCTGACCACGGCCATCTCCGGGTCGGGCGCGGGCTCGGGCTCGCGGGACGCGGCCGGGGAGGCCGCGGCGGCCGACGGCGCCGGGGCGGCCGCGGGCTCGGCCTCGCGGGTCGCGGCGGCGGAGCCGTTCGCCGAGCCGTTCGCCGTGCCCGACTCGATCGCCTTGCCGGAGTGGCCGGGCACCTGGATCTGCGGGAACGGCCCGGTGTTGCGCAGCGGCATCAGCGTGATCTGCTGCAGCGTGACCGGGCCGGCGATGGCGCGCGGCGCGGGCTCGGCGGCCTTCGGCTCCTCCTCCTCGTCGGACTGGCGCGAGACGTACCGGTGGAGTGTTCGCAGCAGGACGAACAGGCCGAGCATCGACACGATCGGCGGGACCGCGGCGGTCGCCTGGTAGGAGAACGACCGGTGCCCGACGTGCCCGACGTTGAAGATGAGGCTGGCCGTCCAGCCCGCGAGGGCGATGGCGAGCGGCAGGAAGAAGTCCAGCCAGCTCATCATGTCGCGGCGGCGCAGCACGAAGGCGTCGACGGCGAGCAGGAAGAGGCCGAGTTCGCCCACGATGATGAAGAGGTCGACCAGCAGCGGGAACGAGTCGGCCTTCCATCCGCGCAGGCCGTGTTCCAGTGCCCAGTGGTAGAGACCGGCGTAGGACTGGGCGAAGCCTCCCGCGGTCGCGGTCATGACCGCGATCGCCATGAAGGCGATGGCCCCCCACCGTGTGATGACCTGTACCCGGTTGGCAGCGCTCATGCGGCAGGTGCTCCAGATTGTCTTACTTAACCAAATGTGATCGGTGGGAGACTATCCATTCCCTGCGCGTTTCGTGGGGGATTCCAGTTACGTCTGTGTACCGGTCGGCCCCCGCCGGGCCCGCGGGACGGCTCCGGACCGCGCCCCTCGCCCGCCCGTGACCGTCCCGCCGGACGGCGCGCCGTTGGCGCCGACTGCCCAAAGAACGGCGCCGATGTCGTGCTGACTCGCTCATTGACCTTCCTGACCGCCCGTAGAAGCCTTGCGAGTGCGTCCGGGGTCCCGCACCCAGCGAGAAGGAGCGTCATGTCCGCGCTCGTCAGCACCTCGGACCATCCTGCACGCGACCGTGCCGGCCTCGGGCGGCACGCGATCCGCGAGGCGTCCGGCCCGTTCCGCGTCCGGCCCGCCCGCTCGGACGGGCTCGCCGCCCGGTCCCGGGGCCGCGGTCCCGGCCCGGAGGAGGCCGCGGCGGTCCGGGCGATCAAGGAGTGGATCGAGGCGCACCTGCGGGACCCGGACCTGACCCCGGCCGCGATCGCGGCCGCGCACCACATCTCCGTCCGGCAGCTGTACCGGGTGTTCGAGCCGTCCGGCACGACGGTGGCCCGGTACGTGCGGGACCTCCGGCTGGAGCGGTGCCGCCGGGAGCTGTCCGACCCGTCGCTGGCGGGCCTGCGGATCGGCGCGATCGCGAGCCGCTGGGGGCTGCCGGACGCGGCGGGGTTCAGCCGGGCGTTCCGGGTCGCCTACGGGCTGTCGCCCTCCGCATACCGAGAGCGTGCGGCCGATCCCCATCGGCACGGCTGAGCGGGGCCGCGAGCCGGGACGCGGGGGTAGAGGCCCGAATCGGTCCGGCGGCGTGCATCGATCCGAGGATCCGGGGAACGGCGACAGCAACGAGCGATTTGAGTGGAATGTCGAAATCCGTCGCGGGATGAACCCTGGGGGAGGGGGACACGATGAGCGACGTGGACGACGTGCTGGGGGCCGCGCTGCCGCTGGAGTACGCCGAGGACCTGGACCCGCTGCTCGACCGCATCGGGGACGCCTCGTGCGTCCTGATCGGCGAGGCCAGCCACGGCACCCACGAGTACTACGCGTGGCGGGCCGCGATCACCCGCCGGCTGATCGCCGAACGCGGCTTCTCCTTCGTGGCCGTCGAGGGCGACTGGCCGGACTGCCGCGAGGTCGGGCGGTCGGTCACGCTGGCGCCCGGCGGCGCGGAGGACCCGCGCACCGCCTTGGACGGCTTCGGGCGCTGGCCCACCTGGATGTGGGCCAACGAGGAGACCGTCCGGTTCTGCCGGTGGCTGCGCGAGCACAACGCCGGCCTGCCGCCCGACGAGAGGGCCGGCTTCTACGGCCTCGACGTCTACAGCCTGTGGGAGTCGCTGCGGGCCGTCGTCGACCACCTGGCCGAGCACCGCCCCGAGTACCTGGCGACGGCGCTGGAGGCCTACCGCTGCTTCGAGCCGCACGGCGAGGACCCGCGGTCCTACGGCTGGAACACCTCGCTGGTCCCGGACGGGTGCGCCGAGGAGGTCATGGCGCTGCTGACGCGGCTGCGCCGCCCGGTCTCGCACGGCGACTCCCGCGACCCCGACGAGGAGCTGGACGTCCGGCAGAACGCCGAGATCGCGGCGGGCGCCGAGCGGTACTACCGCACCATGATCGCCGGCGGGCCGGAGTCGTGGAACGTCCGCGACGTGCACATGGCCGACACGCTCGACCGGCTGACGGACTTCCACACCCACGGCGGGCAGACCGGCAAGGGGGTCGTGTGGGCGCACAACACCCACGTCGGCGACGCGCGCGCCACCGACATGGCGGACGCGGGCATGGTGAACCTCGGGCAGCTGGCCCGCGAGCGGCGCGGCCGCGACCGGGTCGTCATCGTGGGGTTCGCGGGCGGTCCCGGCGAGGTGGTCGCCGCGCCGAGCTGGGGCGACCCGATGGAGGTCATGACCGTCCCGCCGCCGGCGCACGGGTCGCTGGAGGAGGTGCTCGCGCGGTCGGAGCTGCACCGCGGCATGTTCGTGGTGCCGCCCGAACGGGACATGCCCGGGTTCCTGACCGGGACGCTCGGGCAGCGGGCGATCGGCGTCGTCTACGACCCCGACCGCGATCCGCGCCAGTACGTGCCGACGCGGCTCGCCGAGCGGTACGACGCGCTGTGCTGGTTCCGGATCACCTCCGCGCTCGCTCCGCTGCACCTGGAGGCGGCGCGCCGCGGCGAGCTGGAGACCATGCCGTCGGGCGTGTGAGCGCGGTCCCGGTTGGGCACGCCGACTCCGTGGACGGGCCGGCCGCGCGAGCCGGCCCGCAGGGAGATGAGCATGTCGCTGACCTTCGCCCCAGGACCCCTCGCCGGATCGCCCGGCGACGTCAACTACGGCATCGACGGGCCGAAGCACCGGCTGCTGATGCACGAGTTCCCGCGCCGGGTGCACGCCCGCTTCGGCGGTGAGGTCGTGCTCGACACCGAACGCGGCAGGCTGCTGCACGAGACGGGGCTGCTGCCCGCCCTGTACGTCCCGGAGGACGACGTGCGGACCGATCTGCTGGAGCGGACCGACCACAGCACGCACTGCCCGTTCAAGGGCGACGCCGCGTACTGGACGATCCGCGTCGGCGACCGGGTCGCGGAGAACGCGGTGTGGGGCTACCCGGAGCCGCTGCCGGAGTCGTCCTGGCTGCGCGGCTACATGGCCTTCTACTGGGCCCCGATGGACGCCTGGTACGACGAGGACGAGCGGGTCCACGGCCATCTGCGGGACCCGTTCCACCGGGTGGACGCCCGCGCCTCGTCGCGGCACGTCCGGGTGCTGCTGGACGGGGAGCTCATCGCCGAGACGGAGCACCCGAAGGTGCTGTCGGAGACGGGGCTGCCCAACCGGATCTACATCCCGGCCGTCGACGTGCGCCGCGAGCTGCTGACCCGCAGCGAGAAGCGGACCGTGTGCCCCTACAAGGGCGAGGCGACGTACTGGTCGCTGGACGGCGCGGAGGACGCGGCGTGGTCCTATGAGGATCCGCTGGAGAACGCGCTCAAGGTCGCCGGGCACTTCAGCTTCGACCACCGGGCGCTGACCGTCGAG
Source organism: Spirillospora sp. NPDC046719 (assembly GCF_040645715.1). Lineage (NCBI taxonomy): Bacteria > Bacillati > Actinomycetota > Actinomycetes > Streptosporangiales > Thermomonosporaceae > Spirillospora > Spirillospora sp. NPDC046719. The sequence continues at coordinate 5,426 of NZ_JBEYYT010000362.1, forward strand.
TCCGAGCCGCCGCGGCGCGCGTGAGCGGCGGCGGGCCGGACGTCTGCGTCGTGGGGCAGATCGCCCGCGACCTCGCTCGGCCAGGCGGTCCGTGACGGCATCGACGCGTCCGCCGTGGTGCGCCGGGAGGGCGCGCGGACCGGCCTGATCGTGGACGTCGTCGACGGCGACGGCCGCTGGCGCTACCTGGAGGACCTTCCACCGCCCGTCCTGCTCACCGAGGCCGACGTCGCCGCGGCCGGGCCGCTGCTGCGGGACGCGCTGTGGACGGCGGTCCAGTTGCAGCAGCCGCCGGAGGCGGTGCGGGCGGCCGTCGGCCTGGCGCGGGGCAACCGGATCGTGCTGGACGGCGCGCCGTCCGAGGACGACCGCGACGAGTTGCTCGCCGCCGCGTTCGCCGTCCGCGCCGTCGTGCCGCTGGACGAGACGCCCGTCGCCGACACCACCGGTGCCGGTGACGCGCTCACCGCGGCGCTGGTCGCCGCGCTCGCGCGGGGGAGCCGCCGGAGCGCGCCGTCCGGTTCTCGGTCGCGGCGGCCGGCGCCACCGTCGGCCACCCCGGAGGGCGTCCCGCCCTGAGCTTCGAGGGCGTAGGGGCGCGCGCCGGTCTCTGACGCACTCGCGTCCTTGACCGGCGCGGTTCTCCGACGAACTCGTGCCAGGGCGGTTTACCGGACAGGTGACAGCGGGCATGTCAAGGTACCCGGCGACCGGTAAGGAGGACGACTTTTGGCGACCCCCTCCTCACCGCCCTCCCCGTCCGTCCCCCGCCCCGGCTTCTGGGCCGCGCTCGACACCGCGCAGCGGACCGCGCTGCGCGCCGCCGCGCGGCCCCGCCAGTTCGCGGTCAAGGCGCCGCTGGTCTACCAGGGCGACGAGTCCGACCACGTGATCATCATCGAGCGGGGCTGGGCCAAGGTGACCTCGTCCACCGAGGACGGCCACGACGTGGTGCTGGCCGTGCGCGGGCCGGGCGACCTGCTCGCCGAGAGCGCGGTGCTCGGCGGCCGCACCCGCTCGGCGACGGTGACGGCGCTGTCCCCGGTGCGGGCGCTGGTGGTCCCGGCCGGCCGGTTCACCGGGTTCCTGGACGAGCACCCGGACGTGTGGATGCTCGTCACCGGCACGTTCGTGCAGCGCATCGACGACTCCGACCGGCGGCTGCGCGCGCACGTGACCAGCCGCGGCACGCAGCGGCTCGCGCGGCTGCTGGCCGACCTCGCCGAGCGCTCGGCGCAGCACGTCCCGCCCGCGCCGGACGGGTCGATCGTGATCGGGCCGCCGCTGTCGCAGGAGGAGCTCGGCAGCTGGATGGACGCCTCGCGCGAGACGGTCGCGCGGGCCATGACGGGGCTGCGCGCGGCGGGCCTGATCCGCACCGGCTGGCGCAGGATCACCGTCGTCGACCTGCCCGGCCTGCGCGCGTTCGCCGAGGACGCCGAGCCGCCCGGCTAGCAGCGGGCCCGGCCGCTCGCCGGGCGCCGGGGGTTCAGCTCTCCGCGATGCGCCGCCGCGCCTCCTCCCAGGTGACGGGCAGGTCGGCGGCCTTCGCCTGCCAGAAGACGAACGTGGAGTCGCGCATCACCGCGTGCTTGGCCCGCATCGTCGACCGGTGCGGCTCCGCTGCGGCGTAGGCCCGGATCGCCTTCTCGTCGCGCCAGGCGGACAGCGTCCAGAACGTCCGTTTGAGCAGCTGGGCCTTCAGAGCGACGCCGTGCGCGCCGTCGGACCGGCGGGCCTGGCGCCGCAGGGACAGCGACGCGAGGAGGAACCCGGGCACGTGGCGCAGCGAGCGCACCTCGAGCCGGGACGCCATGACGGTGACCTCGGCGCCGGGGGCGGGGGCGTGGACGGGGATCCAGGGCAGGGTCGGCATGGGGCGGTCCTTCGCTCGGGCGCAATCTTGTCACTGGCTAGATTGCCTCCGCGGCCGTGAACTTGTCAATGGCAAGATAGGGTCGGCGGCATGAGTGACGACGCCTACCACCACGGTGATCTGCGGCGCGCCATCATGGCGGCGGCCGTGGGCGCGATCGCCGAGTCGGGACCGGCCACCTGGAGCCTGCGCGAGCTGGCCCGCCGCGCGGGCGTCTCGCACGCCGCCCCCGCCCACCACTTCGGCGACAAGGCCGGGCTGCTCACCGCCGTCGCCGCCGAGGGCTACGCGCTGTTCGCCGACGCGCTCGAGGGCGCGGGCGACGACTTCCACGACGTCGGCCTCGCCTACATCCGCTTCGCCATCGACCACCGCGCGCACTTCGAGGTCATGTTCCGGCCCGAGCTGTACCGCGCCGACGATCCCGAGGTCGTCGCCGCACGCGCGCGCGCCGACGGCGTGCTCGTGCGCGGCGCCCGGAGCGTCGCCCCGGGCCGCCCCCGCGGCGACCTGACCGCCCCGATCGCCGCCTGGTCGATCGTGCACGGCTTCGCCGAGCTGTGGCTCCGCGGCGCCCTGCCCGCGGAGCTCGGCGACGACCCCGAGGCCGCCGCCGAACCCGTCATCCGCCTGCTGTTCGAGAAGCCCGCCCGGGCCGCCGAGCCCTAGGACCGGGACGCGGCGGAACGCGGCCCCGCCGAGGCCGCCGGATCCGCCGGGTCCGCCGGGACGGCGCGGGCCTTCGCCGGGACGCACAGCGCCGCGACCACGCCGGCGGCGGCCACCGCCGAGGCGACCCACAGGGCGGGCTTGAACCCGTCGATGAACGAGGCGGGCGTCTCGTAGCCGCCGCTGTGCGCGAACACCGCGGCGAGGATCGCGATGCCGAAGACGGCGCCGAGCTCGCGCAGCGCCGTGTTGGTGCCGGCCGCCACGCCCGCGTCGCCCGCGGGCACCGCGGCGGTCGCCGCCCCCGCCGTCGTCGCGAAGACCATGCCGGTGCCGGCGCCCGCGACCACCAGCGGCGCGACGAGCGTCCCGTACGACACGTCCGGCGCCGTCACGGCCGCCAGCCAGCCGAGCCCGGCCGCCTGCAGCACCATCCCGCCCGCCATCAGCGGCCGCGGCCCGACCCGGTCGGCGAGCGCGCCCGCGAGCGGCGCGGCGACCATCGGCATGCCCGTCCAGACCAGCAGCCGCAGCCCCGTCTGCAGCGGGGAGTCGCCCAGTCCGACCTGGAACAGCTGGGTCATCATGAACAGCGCGCCGAGCAGCGACACCGCCAGCAGGAAGATCACCGCGTTGGCGGACGCGAAGCCGCGCAGCCGGAAGTACGCCAGCGGCAGCATCGGATGCGCGGCCCGGCGCTCCCACAGCAGGAACGCCGCCACGAGCACGGCGCCGGCCGCCAGCGACCCCGCCACCTCGGGCGAGTCCCAGCCCGCCGACGGCGCCCGCACCGGCGCCCATGTCAGCGCGAACATCCCGAGCCCCGCGAGGAGCTGGCCCGGCACGTCCAGGTGCGGGCGCGGTCCGCGGCTCTCCCGCAGCAGCCGCGCCGACAGCGGGATCATCACGAGCCCGACCGGCACGTTGATCCAGAAGATCCACTGCCAGGCCAGGCCGTCGGTGATCGCGCCGCCCAGCACCGGCCCGCCGGCCACCCCGAGGCCGGTGATCCCGCCCCACAGCCCGATGGCGGCGCCGCGCTTCTCCACCGGGAACACGTCGCTGATCAGCGTGAGCGTCAGCGGCAGCAGCAGCGCCGCGCCGGCGCCCTCGACCACCCGGGCCGCGACGAGCGCGCCCGCGCCGCCCGCGAGCGCGCACGCGGCGGACGCCGCGGTGAACACCGCCAGGCCCGTCACGTAGATCCGGCGCCGGCCGAACCGGTCGCCGAGCGCCGCCCCCGTCAGCATCAGGCAGGCGAAGGCGAGGTTGTAGGCGTTGATCGTCCATTCGAGGTCGGACAGGCTCGCGCCCAGGTGGGTGCGCAGCACCGGCAGCGCGGTCGCCACCACCACCACGTCCAGGGAGCACAGGAACGCCCCCAGCCCCGCCAGCACCAGCGTCCAGACCCGCCGCGCCGCCGGGACGGCGTCCGCCTCGGACGCCTCCCGGCCGGTCGCGGTCTTGCTCGTCATCTCCGGCATCCCGGTCCCTTCCCTTGGAGCGGATCGCTCACCGGGTACAGACCGCCGCCGATCCGGAAGGAACCGGTCCGCCGGGCGCCGCCGCGGACGGCGGCTCGTACGGCAGCTCGGCGGGCAGCCCGAACCGGGGGAACAGGCCCGGGTCGAGGAACGCCACGATCCCCGCGACGCGGCCGTCCGCGACCGTCAGCACCTGGACGCAGTGCGCGCGGTGCACGCCGTCCGGGTCGCGCATGTACGACGCGGCGGCGGGCCGGCCGTTGGCCGAGACGGGGAACAGCCGCAGGTCGCCGGGCGCGCCGAGGATGTGTGCGGCGGCGAACCGCGCCACGTGGTCGCGGCCGGCGAACCACGCCGCGAACGGCGGCATCTCCAGCGTCGCGTCCCGCGTCAGCAGGTCCGCGAGCGCCGCCGCGTCGGCGTTCTCGAAGGCCGCCGCGTACCGGTCCAGCAGCGCGCGGACGCCCGGGTCGTCCGGCTCGGCGACGCCGTCCTCCTCCGGGGCGAGCCGCTC